>JBKDZK010000675.1:0-5651 GCA_047971205.1 Draconibacterium sp. | reverse complement strand
AAAAAGAAGGAAGAAGGTTAAATCTTTGGTTCTGGTATTTTAGTTAGCTTTTGTTACCCCCAAATTCTTTTTGTGCATATATTGAGATGATTTATTTTGGAGCTATTTCTTTTAAGTTACATTATTTTCCTGTCGCATACTTTTATTTGCGAAAGCTTTTCTTCCAGTTGGGACATATCGTTGCTGATTTTCTTTTCTATAACTTTAGCATAAACCTGTGTTGTTTTCAGGTAGCTGTTCAACTTTTGGTTCGATATTTTTGGGAACAGTGTACCACTGTTAATAGAAGCCGGATGCTCTCTGTATTTACCTATAAGATATTCAGCCTTGGAAAGGATAGGGATTCGTACCGGAGTAGATGTTTTTTCTCTTTGGGTAACAATCCAGCTCATTCCGTCAATCCCTATTTGAATGTTGTGTGGAGTTAAGTTTATCGCGTCTATGTACGAAAGGCCCGTGTAGCAAGCAAAAACAAAAAGGTCTCTTACAAAACAGAGCCTTTCAATCTTAAATGCTTTCTTTTCAATGGCAGCTAGGTCGGCTTCTGTCAAAAACTCCCGTTCCACTTTTTTAAAATGTAATTTGAATGCAGCAAACGGGTCTTTGTCCAGCCACTCCATTCGAACAGCCATTGTAACCATTTTACGAAACCGTTCCAAATGTTTCATAACGGCATTATTGCCAATAGGACGTTGATGGTCGGTTGGTTTATGTTTCCTCAAGAAGTATTCAAAATCAGCAATAAACGGGTAGTTTAGGTCAGCAAGTGGAATATCCTTGCGCTTGTGCTTCGTTTGTAAAAACATGCCGATATATTTTGCAGTGGTGTGATAGTTTTTTAAAGTTCCCCACTTTAAAGTTCCTTGCATCTGGGTGTTGTGTTAGTCGATTAGTTCTGCTACTGATTTCCCGGTAGGTTCATTTCCGAGGAACTTATTTTTCACATTTACTGCGTTAACCAATTCTCCATTAACGACCAGGTTCTGGTAGCAAGTAGTTAATTGCGACCTGATTTGTTCGAGATAAGAGTTAAGCATGGTAATGTCGGGGTTCTTCCCCTTTGCCATACCTTTTCCATTGTTCCAATTATCAACATTAATTCGCCTTTTAACAGAAATCTCTGTTCGCCCTGAATTTACCGTAATCCTTGCATAAATGGGGGCTTCTCCGTTTTTAATCCGGTGTTTACGGATAACGAATTGAATACCGAATGTGTGCATCTTCTCCATAATTTTTGTTTTTGTTTAGCCCCGGTTCACCTTTGGTTCACCAGGGATTGTTAATACTGGTTCCAACGCGAACTAAACAATGCCAAAAAATACGATACAATCAACTGTTATACAGTTCCTTGTGTAATTCTGGTGAACCAAAACTAAAAAATATTTTGGTTCACCGTATTGTTCGCATTTACAATGCTTTTTTATGGTGTTTTTTGATTTTGTAAAAAACGAAAAAGCCTGTAACTCAACTGAATTACAGGCTTTTGATGATTTTTGGATTCTCAATCTGTCGGGATGACAAGATTTGAACTTGCGACCCCTCGCCCCCCAGACGAGTGCGCTACCAGGCTGCGCTACATCCCGAAACTTGTGCGTGCAAATGTAATGCTACAATTTATTTTTACAAAGCCTTTTTTCATTTTCCGGGGAAAAAGTTTGAATAGAATTCATTGATCGCATATGCTTAGAATCGATAGATTTTATTGGGTCTGAATTGCTTTGTTTTGTATTTTTGACGACTAAAAAAATAGCGCTATGTTTAAACCACTTGATATCAACGAGAATTCAGAAAAGAAAACAAATGAAGCGGGCGAAGCCGAACGCGTAAAATGTTTGGTAATTGGTTCCGGACCTGCCGGCTATACTGCAGCTATTTATGCCGCAAGAGCTAATTTATCGCCAGTAATGTATGAAGGACTTCAACCCGGAGGACAGTTGACAACCACCACCGAAGTTGAAAATTACCCGGGTTATCCGGAAGGAGTAACCGGTCCGGTGATGATGGAAGACCTGAAAAAACAGGCAGAGCGCTTTGGAACGGCTGTTCGCTGGGGAATGGCTACCAGTGTCGATTTCTCCGGAGACATTCACAAGGTTTGGATCGACGACTCGAAGTTGGTTGAAGCCGAAACAGTTATTATTGCAACCGGTGCAACCGCCAAGTACCTTGGTCTGGAAGACGAGAAAAAGTATGCCGGTGGCGGCGTTTCAGCCTGTGCTACCTGCGACGGATTTTTCTACCGGGGTAAAGACGTGGCTGTTGTTGGAGGAGGAGATACTGCGGCTGAAGAAGCAATGTACCTGGCCGGCCTTTGTAACAAGGTTTATATGATTGTTCGCCGCGACGAACTTCGTGCTTCTAAAGTAATGGCCGAGCGCGCCATGAAAACACCGAATATCGAGATCCTTTGGAAACATCAAACCAAAGGCTTGTTTGGAAACGGAGTAGTGGAAGGAGCAACGCTGGTAAAAAATCAGGGTGAAAAAGACGAAGAGGAAGTAAGTATAAAAATTGATGGTTTCTTTTTGGCCATTGGGCACAAACCCAATTCGGATATTTTTAAAGAATATCTTGATACCGATGAGGTGGGTTATATTAAAACCGTTTCCGGAACTTCGAAAACCAAGGTGCCCGGAGTGTTTGCCTGTGGCGATGTGCAGGACCCGGTTTACAGACAGGCAGTCACTGCTGCCGGTTCGGGGTGTATGGCAGCCATTGATGCTGAACGATATTTATCTGAAAAACACGGATAAAATAAAAGAGGCTGTTTATTAAAACAGCCTCTTTTGCTTTTAAGCAACATCTGCTATTCCTTTTCTTCCTGAGGAAGGGTAAACGAGCCCAGGTTGGTTATTTGGTAATCAGAAAAGGTGATCTTCCGGTTCGAATTCTTATCCACTTTTGTTACCGTCATTAAACTGGTGTCTCCGGTGTTTTTGTCGGTCGATTTTGATTCCATCACATAACCTCCGGACAGTAAGCCATTGGCATACAGGCTCGTTTTGAATAAAGTGCTGAAAAAGTCCTGAGTGCTTACCTTTAATTCATCGGTCAACCATATTTCGGCATTGGTTTCATCATCGGCGTAAACATATTGTTCGCATTTGTAGCCGGCTATGGTTTTGGTTTTACCCGTTTTTTTGATGTTCGGATTGGCCAGGTAATCTTCTTCCGGTTTTGTTGCATCCTCGTCTTCAAGGTACGTTTCTCCAATCGATTCAAAGAAAGAACCGATTCCGTATACAATGCCTGATTTTTCCTTACTGTTTAAAACGATCATGGCCCCGTTTTCGGAGTCGATGATAAACAATCCATTATCGTTTTCGCTAACATCACCCGAAATGGCTTCGTAGGAAATACTTTTGGTCTCCGGATCGAGCATCGTCAGAAATTCGCCGGTACTTGGTTTGTCTTTCGATTTGTCGTAGGTTTCAATGTGCATCTGAATCAGAAAAGGAAATGAATAGCTGGTGTTGTACGGAACGGGTGTACCCGACAAACCGGCACCTTTCAGCAGGTTTTGCATAAAAGCTTGCTGCTTTTTTTCTGTAGAAGAGGAGTCCGCGTCGTCCGAACTAATGGATTCTTCTACCTTGTCAAGGCTTTCATCCATTTTCTGATCCACTTTGTCCTCCACTCTTTTTTCGATTTTCTGCTGAGCTTTTTCTTTTAGTCTGTCGAGGAATTTCTGGGCATGGGCCATTTCGGTCATACCAAATGATAATAGAATAATTAAAACAATGCGTGCAAGTGATTTCATCATGCTTATTTTGAAAGATTAATAGACTCAAAATTCGGGATAAATCTAATATCAGTCAATCCTTTCGAAATATATTTCTGGATTCATAAGCAAACTTTTTGCTTTCGCATCAAGATACCACAGGATACCCGGAGACCAAAGAAATGCTTATTTTGCAGAAGGATAAATTGAACCTGAATCTACAATGAGTAAAAAACATTTTCTGGCCTTTGACCTCGGAGCATCGAGTGGGAGAGCAATATTGGGAACACTGGAGAAAGGAAACCTGGAACTTCAGGAAATTCATCGGTTTAAAAATCAAATGATTCGTATTCATGGAAGCTATTACTGGAATATTTACAGTTTGTTTGATGAATTGAAGACCGGTCTGAAAAAATGTGTCAACGAATACAAAATACAACCCGACTCTGTCGGGATCGATACCTGGGGAGTTGATTACTCGCTGGTTTCGGCATCGGGCCAATTGGTGGGCCTGCCTTTTGCCTATCGCGACCACCGTACCGATCATGCGATGGAAGAGTTTTTTGGGGTATTGCCGAAAGAGGATACTTATTTGTTGTCAGGAATTCAGTTTATGCAGTTCAATACCTTGTTTCAGTTGTTCGCTTCGAACAAGGAAAACCACTCCCGGCTAAACATTGCCAAAAGCCTGCTTTTTACGCCCGATACACTCAACTACCTGTTTACCGGCGTTAAAAAGAATGAATATACCATTGCCAGCACTTCGCAAATGCTGAAACCAGGAAAAGCAGAGTGGGAGGAAAAACTGGTTAAGGCCTGCGGAATTTCAAAAGACTTATTGGAAACGATTGTCCAGCCGGGCGAAGTGATCGGTACCATTCTGGCAGAAATTCAGGAAGACACCGGAAGTGCCGAAATACCATGTATTGCGGTTGCTTCGCACGATACGGCTTCGGCCATTGCTTCGGTGCCTGCTGAAGACGGAAACTGGGCGTACCTGAGTTCGGGAACCTGGTCGCTGCTGGGAATCGAAAGCCCGACTCCGCTGGTATCGGAAGAAACACTTCGGATGAACTTTACCAACGAAGGCGGTGTGGATGGTACAACACGTTTCCTGAAAAATATCATGGGAATGTGGCTGATCCAGGAATGCAAGCGCATCTGGGACCAGGAAAAGGAAATGGACTGGCAGGAGATTGTTGACCTGACCGGCGAGGCTGAGCATTTTAAGTGCCTGATTAATCCGGATGATCCTGTATTTTTGAACCCTGGAAACATGCCCAAAGCCATTCATGAGTTTTGTGCAAAAACAGGGCAGGCCGTTCCTCAAACAAAGGGAGAAGTGGCGCGGTGTATTTACGACAGCCTGGTTTTGAAATACAAATATACCATCCACCAGGTGGAATCGGTAACCGGAAAGAAAATCGATAAACTTCATATCATTGGTGGTGGTGCGCGCAACGAAATGTTGAACCAGCTAACCGCCGATGCCACCGGAATACCGGTTTGGGCAGGGCCAACCGAAGCTACAGCCATTGGTAACCTGATGATACAGGCAAAAGCGCTGGGTGAGGTTTCTTCTTTATCTGAAATCAGAGCGATTGTTAAACGTTCGTTTGAACCACAGGAATATGTGCCGGCAGCCAAGCTTGATTGGGAAGCTGCCTATGAGAAGTTTTTGAAATTAACGTAGTTGTTAAATGTTAGCCCCTGAACTTTATACATCAAAAAAGATTGAAAATGGCTTGATAAAAGATTGATGCAGTTTTGGCAATCCTTTCAGTTGTACCCCGGAATTTTCTGATTTACTTTAATCTAATAATTCCCCTTGGCTCTGCCATGGGGTTCCGCTTTTTCTCCCTCATTGAGGGGAGATGTCAGCCTCTATGGCTGACAGAGGGGTGAAATAAAGAAAATTCGATTTTCAGCG
>JBKDZK010000674.1:0-1876 GCA_047971205.1 Draconibacterium sp. | reverse complement strand
TTCAAACTTCAAACTCTTCCGGTTATATCTTTATATTGTCAAAACCTTCTCCATATACACCCATTACACTTCCCATTGATATGAATGCATTAGGGTCTATTTCTTTTAACTTTCTGAATACCAAACTTGATTCGCGCTTGCGTATCACTGTCATTACTATCTTTACGTTTTCTTTAGAGTACCAACCGGTTCCTTCCAGAATTGTGCAACCTCTGTGTGCATCATGATTTATATAATCTGCAATTTCTTTGAAATGAGTAGAGAATATAAATATCTGTGCAGATGCGTTACTACCGCTTAGGAATGAATCGATGGAATATGATATTACCCACATTGTTACAAAACCATAAACCATAGCTGCAGGGTCGTTGGCTATAAAATAACTGGAACTTATTATAATAACATCACAATATAGAATGACTCTACCGGGACTGATATTTCGATATTTATTAACTATCATTGCGATTACATCTGTACCTCCGGTACTTCCGCCGCGTGTGAAAACTAATCCAATTCCGATTCCTCCCATCATTGCCCCGATTACGGCAGCTAAGAATTTTTCTTCAACTATCGGGATTGTAATCCATTTGCCTATGAGCTCGGGAGTGGTAACAGCAAATAACACCGTTGCCCAACCCAGACACCAAACTGTTTTGATACCAAAACTAGCACCCAAAACTTTAAGTGCAATTAATAACAAAACAGCATTAATGATTAGAAATGAAATCCAAATAGGAAAACCGGTAGCATAGTTTATTACTACCGAAATACCACTAATACCACCACCGGTAATCTTTGCAGGGATTATAAATAGAGCCCAGCCCAAAACATAAAGCAGCATACCTACGGTTATGATAGTGTAGTCGTAGATTACTTTAGCGACTTTCGAATCAAAAAACTTTTTCATTCAAGCATAAAAATAAGGTAAAAAATAGGGTTAAAACATACATTTTTAATTTCGCTGCGAAACTATGAAATAAAAAGCACATGATGATGCATTTCAGTGAAATAAAAACAACATTGTAGATATTTTTTGTTTAGCTCCATAATTGTCATCAATAATTTAATCTCTCAGGGTAGATTTCTTGTTGCTTGCAGCGGAGGTAGTTCATTTTTAAAATGTGTGGAAGAGTATCCAAAAAGTTTTTGTTAGTATTTTATGTTCTTTTTCGAGCTCCCCGATGTTACACAGGAGTTCAAAAATTTTTATAAACTTTGCCTTGTAATAAAATTATATCACAATGTCAGAGATTAAAACAACAATATTACCTATAGTAGGACTCAATTGTGCTTCGTGTGCACAAAAAGCTGAGAAAACAATAAGTTTGATTCCGGGCGTTAAAGATAGCTCAGTGAACTTTGCATCAAAAGAGCTTCATGTTGCGTTTCTGCCTAGAGTAACAAACTTGCAAGAAATGCAGAAAGCAGTACAAGCTGTAGGATACGATTTGATAATTGAAGAAAAAGAATGTCATGAACTTGAAATGATGCACAAACGTGATTTGCATAAACTTAGGAGAAAGACAATAGCATCTGCATTGTTCTCGGTTCCTCTGGTTGTGATTGCAATGTTCTTTGAGAATATGCCTTTTGGTAATGAAATAATGTGGCTGCTTGCTACTCCGGTTGTCCTTTGGTTTGGCAAGGACTTTTTTGTTAATGCATGGAAACAAGCAAAGCATGGTTCGGCAAATATGGATACTCTTGTTGCGTTAAGCTCAGGAATTGCTTACTTGTTTAGCGTGTTTAATATGCTTAACGCTGATTTTTGGAATAATAAAGGTTTTGAAGGTCATGTGTATTTTGAGGCAGCATCTGTCATTATTACTTTTATATTGTTGGGAAGATTGTTGGAGGAAAAAGCGAAAGATAATAC
>JBKDZK010000673.1:0-2558 GCA_047971205.1 Draconibacterium sp. | reverse complement strand
GATTTTGCCGTTTTAAGTGCCAACACACCGCATTTGCTGTTCAACGAAATCCGGTCGAAAGTGGACATTCCGCTTATTAGCATTGTAGAGGCCTGCACCCGGGAAGCTCAATCGCTGTCGGTAAAAAAGTGCGGACTGATCGGAACCAAGTTCACCATGCAAAACGATTTCTACCGCAAAGTGTTTCTTCAGTACCAGATGGATATAGTGGTGCCCGGCCCGGAACAAATCGAGTACATCAATCAGAAAGTATTCAACGAAATTGAACTGGGAATTTTTAAAGAAGAAACCAAAAACGATTTTCTCGAAATTATTGGGAACATGCAAAGGCAGCACAACATTGAAGCAGTTATCCTGGGTTGCACCGAGTTTCCGCTCATGTTCAGGGAAGAAACGTATTTGGGAATGCCGTTTCTGAATACCACAAAAATCCATGTGGAGGCTATTTTAAAGGAATGTTTGAGTGGGAATTAAACGAGTTTGGAGAGACGATAGTGTGAACCAGTGCATAGCCTGCAAAATCTGCCAGGCATATGCACCGCGGGTTTTCAAGGTGTTTGATAAAATGATTGTGGTGCCCTGGCCCGACTACGATTTATACGAACAGGAAATCAAAGAAGCGGCAGAAAACTGCCCGGTACAAATCATAAAATTTGAGGAACAGAGTAATTGAGTTAATTACGATTATGTCAGAATTCACAAAAACCAACGAGAAAAGGCTGACGAAACTGCGGGAAGTTTCAAAAATGATCCTTGAAACAGGAAGTGCACATTCCTTTGTGCTGGCCAACAAAAATTTTATCCCAACGGTTATACCCTCTGATTTTATTGCACTTTTCGACGTACTCGTTCAGGAAGATATCCCGGTTGACAAACTGAAAATGCTTGCCAACAAGGTTTTGAATATTTTTCGCATCCCGATTGAAAATTATCAGCGAATAGAGCCTCCCGCCGGTTCATTTTTGGATGTTCTGGAACAAAACAACCGGCAAATGGTGCAGGTTCTGGATCAGATCCGACCCGTTTTTAAAGCCTTTGCCAAAGATATTTGGAACAAGACTTTGCAGGCAGAATTACTCCAGCACTTCCGGAAGCTCGAAGTATTTGTAAAGCACTACACTATCAAGGAAAATGTTTTGTTTCCGGTAATTGAGAAGACGTGGCCCGATTACCGCTGTCTGCAAATTATGTGGTCGATCCACGACGACATCCGCAAAAACCTGAAAACAGTAATACAACAACTGGGAAGCGGACCGGTGGAAGCCCGGCAATTTAACCGCTGTGTGGGGGATATCTACTTCAACATGCTGGCCATCAAATTCAGGGAAGAACACATTCTGTTTCCGGCTATTCTCTCTACGATCAGCGAAAAAGAACTGCAGTCGATGAATCGCCTGGGCTTTGAAATGGGTTACCCCTACATTCAACCCCCTCAGACAACAGCAGGTAAAGAGGAAGTAGACACAGACGATGGTTTTATCAACCTGGGAACCGGAGTTTTAAGTGTCGAACAAATCAGCCTGATTTTTAACCACCTGCCGGTTGACATTACCTACGTGGACGAAAACAATAAAGTGCAGTATTTTTCGACTCCTCTCAAACGAATTTTTCCGCGTACCACAGCCATTATCGGGCGCGAAGTAAAAAACTGCCATCCGCCTGAAAGTGTTCATGTGGTAGAGAGAATTGTTGATTCTTTCCGCTCCGGCGAAAAAGACCAGGCTTCTTTCTGGATAAAAATGAAAGGCGAGTTTATTCTTATACGCTATTTTGCCGTCAGAGATCAGGCCGGTCAATACAAAGGCGTGATTGAAGTTTCGCAGGAAATATCCGATATCCAATCGTTGAAAGGGGAAAAACGATTACTCGATTGGTGATTCGTTCCGGCATCAAAAAGCTTTATTTGAAAAAACCAGTCCCTTTCTGCACAATCCCATTCTATTAAAGCCCTGATTTCAAAAGGAAAATCTATTACCATTGTTTCCCGTAATAATTCGGGAAGAATACCGATATCCAACGGGCTACCCTAAACGACCAATGCCGCATAAATTACGACGACATTGCTACCGAAACAAAGTTGGTACTGAAAATGGGAGATCGTCCCGTTTACAATTGGGGGAACGAAGAACTACCTTCACAAATAAATGCTTTATATTAGCCGTGTAGAAAAAATCGTTTCCTAAAAAACGAATTAGTTAGAACAATACAAGCATGAGAATGGAACATGCACCAGGCGAAAAAGAAATTCGCAAGCTTGTAGAAATCCGAAATAACGGAAGATACAAGCAACTGGGGTTTAGTCCATTCCACACTTAAACCAACAATTATAAACATGAAATGAGCATGCGTATGGAATTCATTTCAGTTAGGATATTTATCCCTTAGCCGAAAGACCTGTGAATTCGATGCAATGCTTTCAAAACAAAAATTTTAATCGTATGAAAGCCACACCATTGAGGTAATAACTAAAAATGGGCAAAGACAAAAGGACATGAATAAATAGCTAAGCCAACTAACTTTGTATTTCCAAATTAACAAAAGTTAGAAGGCTATGAAAA
>JBKDZK010000672.1:0-1548 GCA_047971205.1 Draconibacterium sp. | reverse complement strand
TCCTTTAATGGCTGCTTTTAATACAAAGGTTTGTTCCCATGTTGCATATTGAGCTTTAAGGTTATCGTATCGTTCTTTCAAAGCTGAAAGTAACCGCTTTTCCTGTTCCTCTTTTTGAATTTGCAATTCCAGCTTTTTTTGTTCCAGTTGCCCAATCTGGATTTGAGTATTGGAAAGGCTGGAAAGTGTGTTTTTATAACTATACTGCTGTTTTAAAAAGGCTGCCTGACTTTGTTCATACTGCAATTCTGACATAACCTGCCGACTAAAAAGTGTCGAGTCCCGGTTTAATTGCTTCCGGCTTAGTTCAAGATCTTTCTTTTGGATCAGGCATTGATCATTCAACTGCGCTTTATGGTTTTTATAATCATCGATTTGTCTCAACAACGATTGGTATTGTTGTCCAAGGTAATCGAGCTGTTTGAAACCCAGGTATTCATTCCACTGGCTAATCAGGGCTGAGTAATAGCTTTGACATTGCCCTAACTCCAATTGTTTTGGGAAATAAACCTGCTTGAAGGACGGCGGAGTTTCAAAAAAGCAGGAAAAGCTGTCCAAAATCATCTCCAGCTTGAGCATATCCTGGTAATGTGCAGGATTTTCAAGCATTCCAACCACCTGGCCGCTATTTACAGCTTGTCCGTCATCAACCAAAAGAAGTTCCAGTTTGCCACTGCTTTTTGCAATTATAGGAATGGGAGGATTCTCAGATACAATCGTAACACGTCCATTAACCAAATCAGGGTATTTGTAGAAATAGCTACCCGTAAGCAAAACCAATATAATCAATAAAATAATCGATATCGACCTCCGGATAATCCATCCCGGTGGACTCCCCAGAATTTCTTTTACTTCTTCACTTCTTAGTTCTATATTGTTGTTGTCAGACATGATGTAATTTGTAATATTGAAAAATGGTTATATTGGAAAATTGTAATATTGCTATACTGATAAATTGATAAACTGCAATATTGTTAGATGCGTAGCTTTTCGTTGGTGAACTTTATCAGATGAAGAATCTCTATTTTTAATTCATTTAAGAGATCTGACCATTCATTGGCAGTTGAAGGGATGATTAATTCCCTGGCTGATGACTTGTTGGTCCAGTCTTTGCTTTCCTCCAATGATCCAGGGGCAATCCGATAGAATTTTATTTTGTCCTTTTTATGATAACGGCCAAATCCCTCGGCAATATTTGCAGAAATTGAATCAACAGACCGTACAAGCTGTTTCCCAACTGTATCTTTTGCAAAAAAGTCCCATTTTATGACCATCTTCCATATTTCATTGGAAAGATCATATGACTTCTTATACGGACTGATTTTATCCAACGCCAAATATTTCTTTTCCATAACTTTCCGTTTTACAATTCAACAATTTGTCCATTTCACAATTTCCCCATTTGTCCGCTTTCTAGTTCCCCAACTCCAGTTGATTCTTAACCAAGGTGTAATAAGCCCCTTTCTGGTTTACTAATTCTGAATGAGTCCCTAACTCAATAATCTCCCCTTTATCTAAAACGACTATTTGATCGGCATTTTTTACTGT
>JBKDZK010000671.1:0-10806 GCA_047971205.1 Draconibacterium sp. | reverse complement strand
AAATGAAGTTGGCGTAATACTCCTTGGCTCTGCCACGGGGATAGTCAACTTCAAGAATTTTCTTTATTGGAGAACGGTTTGAGAATATGTAGTTGGTGCTGAATTACATTTTCAATATTCTGTAGAATGTTGTGTGGTTCTTTCAGAAATTAAATAATTTGTCTATTTTCGTGCACGTACACGGAAACGGTATTTTGATCTGTAATGCATCAATCTAAACAGTAAAAGGGGAACATGGGAAATACTAGTTTAGTATAGGCACCGCTTTTAGTACGAGGGAGGAGTACGTTGTGATTACAACAAAAAAATCAATTGGACGGTCACTTCCGAATAAGCTCTAAAAATCAATAGAATCTAAATAGTGAACAAATGAAGCAACTAACAAAATTTACCACCTTGCTGATTCTTGCCGGATTTCTGGTAAGTGCAAAAGCTGACAAAGAAAACAACTGGACCGACCTTTTTAACGGTAAAAACCTAAAGGGCTGGAAAGTATTAAACGGAACAGCCGAATACAAGGTAGAGAACGGTGAGATTATCGGGACCAGTAAAACCGGCACTCCCAATACGTTTTTGGCTACCGAAAAAAACTACGGAGATTTTATTCTTGAGTATGAAATGAAAATGGAGTCCGGTCTTAATTCCGGTGTGCAGATCAGAAGTAACAGTTTGCAAGATTACAAAGATGGCCGTGTGCATGGTTACCAGGTAGAGTGCGACGATTCAGAAAGAAAGTGGTCGGGCGGAATTTACGATGAGGCACGCCGCGGATGGCTTTACTCGTTGGAATACAACCAGATGGCTAAAGGAGATTTTAAAAACGGCGAGTGGAATAAATACCGTGTGGAAGCCATTGGAAACAGTATACGTACCTGGATCAACGGTCAGCCGGTGGCCAACCTGGTTGACGATCTTACCGCCGAAGGTTTCATCGGGCTGCAGGTACATTCCATTGGGAACAATGAGAAACACGAGGGTAAAACCATCAGCTGGAGAAATATCCGAATTATGACAGAAAACCTGGAGAGTGCCCGTATGAAGATGCCCGATAATGTGCGGGAAGTAAGCTATTTAACGAATACACTTACCGAGAAAGAAAAAAAAGACGGATGGAAACTGCTTTGGGATGGCAAAACCACCAAGGGTTGGAAAGGAGCAAAAGCAGAGTCGTTCCCGGCCAAAGGATGGCATATTGCAGACGGAACATTGGTAGTTGAAAAAGCCGATGGAGCAGAGTCGGGACACGGTGGCGACATTATTACCGAGAAGCGCTATAAAAACTTTGTGTTGGAGGTGGATTTCAATATGACAGAAGGCGCCAACAGCGGCATCAAGTATTTTGTGCAGGCAGATCTGAACAAAGGCGAAGGATCAGCCATTGGTTGTGAGTTCCAGATACTTGACGACAAGAATCACCCCGATGCAAAAAATGGATTGCAGGGCAATCGCACATTGGCTTCGCTGTATGACTTGATTCCGGCCAACGGAAAGTTTTTCAATCCCTTTCTTCAGGTAAAACGCTTTAACGGAGTAAACAGTTGGAACCGAGCACGTATTGAAGTAAACGGAAACCATGTTGCCCATTATTTAAACGGTTCTAAAGTGGTGGAATACGAAAGAAATACCCAGGAGTGGCAGGCATTGGTGAATTATAGTAAATACCAGAAATGGGAAAACTTTGGAAATTTCGAAGATGGCCACATTCTTCTTCAGGATCATGGGGACAAAGTGCAATTTAAAAACATAAAAATCAAAGAACTGAATTAATAAACCAGGACCTTTTTAACGATAAACCAATTAAAGATGCAAACAAACAGACGAAAGTTTATTCGGAATTCGATGCTGGGGCTGGGAGCAATGACAATTGTTCCGGGGCACGTTGTGTTCGTAAAGCCGGGCCGGGTTATGCCCAGTGATAAAGTAAATGTGGCTTTCTGCGGAATCGGAAACCGTGGAGGGCAGATACTGAAAGATATTATGCGAACCGGTTTGGCCAACAATGTGGCCATGTGCGATACCGATATGGGAGCCAAACACACCCTTGATTCGATTAAGGCATTCCCGGATGTGAAACAATTTCAGGATTTCAGGGTGATGTTTGACAAGGCAGGGAAGACTTTTGATGCCGTAGTTGTAGGCACACCCGACTTCTCGCATTTCCCAATCACCATTCTGGCCATGTCGCAGGGGAAAGGTGTGTACGTAGAAAAACCTTTGACCCGTACCTTTCAGGAATCTGATTTATTGATGAAGGCGGCGGAAAAATACAAGGTGGTCACCCAGATGGGAAACCAGGGGCATTCGGAAGGAAATTACTTTCAGTTTAAAACCTGGGTGGAAAAAGGCATTATTAAAGACGTAACAAAAGTGGTGGCCCATATGAACAGCGCCCGCAGATGGCACGGCTGGGACACTGGTATGAAGTCTTTCCCAAAGGCAGAGCCAATGCCGGAAACACTGGATTGGGATACCTGGCTGGGAACGGCTCAGCACCACGATTACAACAAGGATTTTGTTAACGGGCAGTGGCGCTGCTGGTACGATTTCGGTATGGGCGCACTCGGTGACTGGGGAGCGCATCTGATTGATACGGTTCATGAGTTTTTGGAGCTGGGTTTGCCCTACGAGGTTGACCCGGTAAAGATTGAAGGACACAATTCGTTGTTTTATCCGCAAGCTACCACACTCGATTTTAAATTTCCCAAAAGAAAGGGCATGCCGGCACTTACTATCAGTTGGTACGACGGGGTGGATAATCTTCCTGAGTTACCCGAAGGTTACGGTGAGTCGGAACTGGCTTCCAACATTCCGGCAGCCAGTACGGGCCAGATTGAAAAGCAAAAACTCAATCCGGGTAAGATAATTTATAGCAAAGATTTGATCTTCAAAGGAGGCTCACACGGGAGTACGCTATCGATCCTGCCATCAAAAAATGCTGAGAAGGTGATGAAAAATCTGCCGGAGGTTCCGGAAAGTACATCCAACCATTTTAAGAATTTCTTGCTGGCGTGTAAAGGCGAAGAAAAGACCCGGTCGCCGTTTGAGGTTTCGGGGCCATTGAGCCAGGTGTTTGTATTAGGTACGCTGGCACAGCGTTTAAATACAAAACTAACTTTCGACCGTGCCACGCAACAGATAACCAACAATGCGGTTGCCAACGAATTGTTGCAGGGATCGCCACCACGAAAAGGCTGGGAAGAATTTTACCGGTTATAACCAATAAAAGAGCGCTTACATTAAGCGCTTTTTTGTTTTATGTGCTTTGTCATTAAATTAATGCGACTCTGATTCTGTGCTTCAAAATCATTTAGCCGAACTTCTGTCTGTCCGGTGAGGAATACAGTGAACTGACAGAGAGGGATCTTATGGTTATACTTCCCACATGTTTCTGTTATTTTAGGATGACCGAATGAAGTATGTTCGGATTATCTATTTTTAGTGTTGCAAAATTTTTAATAATTTGCATCAAATCAGAAAATGGATGTTTGATATACAAACCAATATAAACCTAAAAGAAGGAAATCCAGCTGCATTCAAAGATGTTTTCCGTATTCTTTATCCCCGCATGAAAGGATATTGTAAGTTGTTTATCTCGGATGAAGGCAAGGTTGAAGACTTAATTCAGGAAACTTTTATCACTTTGTGGGAGAAACGCGATTTTATAAAAACAGAGCTTTCTGTTGAAAGTTATCTCTTTGTGGTACTTCGAAATAAATGCCTTAATTTTCTGCGACAGGAAAGACTGGAAAGTGCCACCTTTACGATGGATGCAAATGAGGCAAGTGAACTTCAGTATCTGTACCAGATTGATTTCCTGGGAAGAGAAGAAAAAAGTCTCGAAGAGCAACTCATTGAATCGTTGCAAGAGGCAGTTAATGAACTGCCCGATAAAATGAAACAAGTATTTACGCTTTGTAAAATTGAAGGAAGGAAGCAGAAGGACGTGGCCGATGAAATAGGTATTAGTCTGAAAATGGTAGAAAAACATATTGCCAAAGCCAAGGAACAAATCAAGGATAAACTTATTAAACAATACCCAACACTTATCATTATCATAAGCATGTTATTGGAATGATGAAATATAACTTCTGAATGATACCAATCAGCAAGTTTATTTTTTAACTGCCCTAATACTCCTGCTAAATTTTTATCCGGGAGGTAGGGTTTTTGTATTTTTTGTGTACTCCTGTTAGAATATAGTATGGAGAATATAGTAATTAAATACTTGGATGGTAGGGCAACAGCTTTAGAATTGATGCAGTTGTTAACGTGGCTCCGAAAAAAGGAGAATCGCATAAGCTTCAAAAACTGCAGATTGCTGTGGAAAAGGAACCTGGATCAGAGTTCGCTTCCAGAGGGAAGTGAAGAGAGCTGGCTTTTTATTCAAGAGCGAATGTTGCAGGACAGTTTCAACAGGAGGAAATATTCTAACCGGGTTAACTGGTTTGTTCGGATTGCAGCCATTTTCTTTTTTACGCTTAGTTTGGGCGGAGGTTTTTATGTAATCTCAGGTATACATGAGCAGGGAAGTGAGAGTTATACTGAGGTTGAGGCAGAAAATGGACAGATATCAAAAGTTAAACTTCCCGATGGCTCTTTGGTATGGCTTAATTCGGGGTCGAAAATTGCCTACAACAGCCAGTTTGGTAGCCATAATCGCGATGTGAAACTGGACGGTGAAGCGTATTTTCAGGTGAAAGAAGACAAAAAGCTTTCTTTTTTGGTAAACAGTGGTAAAATTCAGGTGAAAGTTTACGGAACCCGTTTCAATGTTTCTGCTTATCCCGAGTCTGAGAATATTGACGTTGTGCTGGAATCGGGGAAAGTGCAGCTTCTGAGTCCGGAGGTACCTTCTTTTCAGTGTTTTCTGAGGCCGGGAGAAAAAGCGTCTTTTATTAAAATTAGTAATCAGTTAGTTGTTAACCAGGTGAATACCATGAAATTTACATCATGGAAAGATGGTATCCTTAATATTTATAACCAACCGCTTTCTGAAGTGGTAAAGCGATTGGAGAAACGTTACAATCAGCAGTTTGAGTATTCGGCAGAGTTAACGGATTTCCATTTCACGTTCACGATTAAGAACGAATCACTTGAGGAAATAATCCATATTATGGAGAAAATTGCGCCCATTAAAACAAATCAACAAAAACATATAATTGTATTTAAACTAGACCAAAATAAAGCAAGAGAATTGTCGAGATAAATAAAAACCGGAAGTGGGGAAACACTCCCGGTCAACGTTTACCATCGGCAAACGGTAAATAGATTTTATAATTTAAATCAATGTAAAATTATGAAAAAAATCCTAATCCATGGGAGAGGTATGCCCTTCTATCGGAGTAAGAGCTTAAAGCTTATGAAACTAACTATCTTATTTTTCATGATTGGTTTAATGCAGGTAAGTGCCAGTGTTTACAGCCAATCTACCAAACTTACGCTCGAAATGCGTAACAAGAAAGTGGTGGACGTCCTCAATGAGATCGAGCATCAGTCTGAGTTTCGTTTCGCCTACAGTCCCGAACTGGTCGATATTAATCGAAAAGTTTCAGTAACTATTAATCAGAAAAGTATTGAGGAAACGCTTGATGCATTATTTTACGGAGCCTCGGTTACTTACGTTCTGCATGACAGGCACATTATGTTGTACCCTAATGAAATGAGTGGCGTAGATCCCGCAAATGGTGTGCAACAGAATTCTGTTTCGGGTAGAGTAACCGACGAGAACGGAGTCCCACTGCCAGGTGCTACTGTTTTTGTTAAAGGTACGACTCGCGGAACTGTTACGAATCCTGACGGGGAGTTTTTGCTGAGTGACGTTAAAGCGGAAAACACGATCGTGTTCTCATTTGTTGGAATGCTTTCGCAAGAAGTTGTCGTCGGAATACAAAAGGAAATTAATGTAAAACTGCTTGCTGATGCGATTGGTATCGAAGAAATTGTAGCGGTAGGTTATGGTTCGCTGCAGAAAAAGGAACTTACCAGCGCAGTTACAAGTGTATCGAGCAAAGACCTGCTGCAAGGGTCATTCAATAGCCCAATTCAAATGCTTGACGGTAAAGTAGCAGGGGTTTCCATTTCAAATGTTGCCTCTGCCGATCCAAACCGCAGTGCTGATATACAGGTGCGTGGTGCATCGTCGATTGATGCAGGCAATGGACCGCTTATCATTATCGATGGGATGCCGGGAGGAGATCTCAGAAACATTGCTCAACAAGACATAGAATCGATGACTGTGCTGAAAGACGGTGCGGCTGCTGCAATTTACGGTTCGCGTGCGGCAAACGGTGTGGTCATTGTAAAAACAAAACAGGGTAAAGCCGGAAATGTAATTGTGACTTATGATAGTTACATCGATCATGATGTGGTAGCCAAAAAACCTGATATTTTGTCACCGTCAGAATTTTTAGCACACGAAATTGATGTTGACCGGGGTGCACGTACCGATTGGTATGACGAATTGATCAATAAGAACAACTTCGGACAGAATCATTTCATTTCAGCTGCGGGTGGTACCGATAATACTATTTTCCGTATCTCGGTTAATTACCGCGATAAGTCAGCGATTGATATTGCATCGCAACGTAAAGAAACGGGTGTACGTGCCAGTTTCAAGCAGATTGCTTTAAACGGTTTTCTTGAGTTGTCAGGAAATCTTTCGTACAAAGATGCTGACGAGGATTACACCAACTACGGGGTTTTTCAGCAGGCTGTTAAATTAAATCCTACTATTCCTGTTTACGACGAGAATGAGTCATCGGGTTATTACAGAATGTATGGTTATGCGACTTTTAATCCGGTTCAGGATCTGAAAGAAAGAATCAACAGAGCCGACCAGGAATATTCAATCATTGACCTGAACGTTAAGTTGAACCTGCTACCCAACCTGAATACAGAGTTGAAACTGGCCCGTCAAAAACATGATCGACTAAATCAGGAATATTATAACTCAAAATCAAAAGAATCGGTAGATAATAACCGGACAGGTCGTGCCCGCCAAGCGAACGAAAAATGGGAAGACTATACCCTTGAATGGATTGGTAATTATTATACTACTATTGATAAGCACGACATCAAATTGATGGGTGGATATTCGTACCAGGAATTCAACAATACAGGATTTTGGGCAGAAAACATGGACTTTCCGTCAGATGCATTTTTGTTCAATAACCTTGATGCTGGTAGCTGGAACCTGGAAAAAGGACGTTTGGGGATGGACTCTTGGAAGTCGAAAGAGAAGACAATTGCCTTTTTTGGTCGTGCCAACTATAACTTCGATGATAAACTTTTGATTATGGGGTCGATAAGTTACGAGTGGAACAATAAGTTTGGCGCCGATAATAAATGGGGAATGTTCCCGTCTGCATCGGCAGCATGGCGTTTATCTAAAATGCCATGGTTGGAAGAAGCCAGTTTTGTCGATGACTTAAAAGTACGTTTATCCTATGGAGAAACTGGCCGTTCTGGTTTTGGTCGCTATGCTTCATTGGCGCGTTACCAGGGCTACGGGAGATGGCAAAACGATGAAGGAGAGTGGGTTCAGGTATATGGCCCGTCTAACAACCCGAACCCCGATCTGAAATGGGAGAAACAAATCTCGTATAACCTGGGGGTGGATTTTACCTTGTTTGATAATACATTGTCAGGAAGTTTGGATGCTTTTATCCGTAATGGAAAAGATGTGATTTCGAACTACGATGCACCGGTTCCTCCGTACCTGCACGATCAGATTTTTACCAACGTTGCTTCAACAAGATCAAAAGGGGTGGAGATGGTGCTGAATTGGAACGTGGTTAGAAACGAGAATTTTTCTTATACAACCAACCTGACTACTTCCTATATCAGGTCACAACTTGATAAATTCTCGAACGGCACTTTCAACAAAGGTTATATGGATCGTTACCATTTACCGTCGCCGGGTAATCCTGGCCCTGCACAGCGTCTGGAAGATAATACTGAAATAGGTAGTTTTTACGGCTATAAATATGCGGGAGTTAACGACGAAGGAAAAATCATGATCTGGCGGGATGGCAAAGTCGGAACAGAAAAAGTGATTGCTTCTTCGGAAGGAAAAGAAACCGACAAAACCTATATCGGTCATGGAGCACCGCGCTTACAGCTGGGATGGAGTAACTCGTTTACATACAGAAACTTTGATATGATGCTTCATTTTACCGGACGTTTCGACTATCAGATTCTGAATACTTACCAGATGTATTACGGTTTGGTTGCCGAACCGGGGGTAAACCTTTTAAAAGATGCATATGGCAGAAATGGTCATATAACATCGGGTAAAGTGGTTTGCGATTATTTCCTTGAAGACGGTGATTATCTGAAACTTGATAACCTAACAATCGGTTGGTCGCCTAAAGTTTTTAAAAAATACATCCGGAACCTAAGAGTGTACGGAACGGTGAAAAATGTATTTACATTAACCGGATTCTCTGGGCTGGATCCAACAACAGTAGGTATTTCAGGGTTAGAACCCGGTATTCTTAGTTTGGATGTTTATCCTGTTACCAGGAATTATACACTTGGACTTCAGGTATCGTTTTAATTCACGTGGTTACATAAAAAAGAAAAACTATGAAAATGAAAAAAATTATATACTTGCTGTTGGTAGCTTTTCTGGCAGCACCTTCCTGCACCAATCTGGATGAGGAAGTATTTGACACATTAACCACTGATATTTACTACCAGGATAAGAACTCGATTATTGCAGCTCTGGTTCGTCCATATGAACACGGGCATTGGTGTGGATGGGACGGTCACCGCTGGCTGGCGCAGGAATTAACTGCTGACCAGTTTGCCTGGCCACAAAAAGGTAAGCACGGCTACGATGGTGGTCAGTGGGTACGCTTGCACGGTCATGAATGGACTGATAATGAAAGTACAATCTACGGCGCATGGATTGGTCCCTACCAGGGAATCGCTCAATGTAATCAGTTTATTTCTGACTTTACCAATCTGAACTATCCCAATTTTGGCTTAACCGAAGCTGATAAAGCACAGCACATTAGCGAACTGCGGACGCTTCGCGCATGGTTTTACCTGTTTCTGATCGATTTCTTCAGAGAAGTTCCCATTGTTACAACGGTAAGCGATGTGGTGGGGCAGTCATCGGCTGAAGAGGTGTTTGGTTTTATTGAAACAGAACTGAAAGAAGCTTTGCCGGGCTTACCTAAAAACGGTCGTCCGGGTCGCTGGGATCAGGGAGGTGCAGCAGCATTACTGGTGCGTTTGTACTTGAATGCAGATGCCTGGATTGGTGTTGATAAATACACTGACTGTGCAACCTACGCCCAAGACATTATTGATGGTGAATATGGTAATTATTCGCTCGATGCCGATTACAACGGGCCTTTCCGCTCGGGAATTAACGGCTATCGTTCGCCTGAGAACATTATGGAATTTCCACATGCCAAAAATATCTACGAGTTTGGCTGGATGTATAATGCTTTTATGCACTATCAGCAACGTTACTCATTGGATAACGACTGGGGCGGATGGAATGGCATTGTTTTAACACCATCGCGTGATACCGAAGGTGAACTTTATCCGTACAAGTTGGGAAAACCTTATGAAAAGTTTGTTGATGGAGACAAAAGAAAGCAACCATTTGTAGTTACCGATGCTGAAGGCAACAGCGATGGCTTTTTCCTGATCGGTCAGCAATACGAATTTGATTACCAGAAAGGATATGGTTTCGACAGTACCAAGATGGTTTTAGGAACTGAAGAATATTCAGGATTGCCTTTGTCTTATGTCGATCAGTGTGCGCGTTTTTCTGAAAAACCGGCAGGTCGCTGGTTGGAAGGTTCGCATGTTACAACCGGAGAAGAAAATACGGGTGTGCGCTTTGTGAAATTCCCCTGGTTGCCACTCTCTAAAAACCTGTTTCATATGAATTCTGCCACAGAGATCCGTCTGGCAGAGATGTATTATGCACTTGCTGAATGCAAGTTTCGAAAGAATGATAAAACAGGAGCTGCAGAATTGATGGATGCTGTTCGGGAGCGCAACTTCCCTGCGAGTATGTGGGCTGAGCAAAGTTACAAGGCAAACATTGACAAATTAACAGAAGATGAATTTGTTGATGACCTCGGACGTGAATTTCTGGGCGAGCGTCATCGCAGGACCGATCTTGTTCGTTGGAACCGTTTTGGAAATGAGTGGTGGGACAAAGCTGCCGACTCATCTGATAAAACAGTTTTCCCTATACCAACACGTGCCCTAAATGCAAATCCATTATTAGTGCCAAATCAAGGAAACACCCAAACCAACTAATACCTTATCTCAAAAGGAGCGGCAAAACAAATGGCTGCTCCTTTTTTATTGTTTAATCCGCCAATCTGCTATTCTCAGAGCTGGGAAAAACAAATTGTTATTGTATCCCGCTGACACACGTAAGTCCACTCCTTCACCGATTCTCCTACCCATTACAAACCCTGTTTATACAAGTTTTCATAATCTTCAAATTTGTTTCTTGAAATATTTGCAACATCGTTGCATTTGATATATGTTTGCATCAATGAATCCAAAAGAAATTCTGAATAGTCATAATCTGAAGCGTACGAGCTGTCGCGAGGGCATAATCGAAGTGATTATGTCATCAGATAAAGCATTGTCAGAAAATGAGATACGCGACCGATTGTTTGGGAATTATGACCGGACAACCTTTTATCGTTCGTTTAAAACCCTGGTTGAAAGCAGCATTGTTCACAAAATAGTGGTGGATAACAACCTGGTGAAATATGCACTCGATAACCAGGTTACCCATAAGAATGAACACGCACACTTTTATTG
>JBKDZK010000670.1:0-7839 GCA_047971205.1 Draconibacterium sp. | reverse complement strand
GGTGCATATAAATTGCATCCGAACTTTCGGGCAAACTCCACATTCGAAGGATAGCCTTCGTACCACGAAGCAGAGAATCCGTGCAGGTATAATACGCAGTAATCCGTTCGCTCCTGCAACGAATCGTTGGCCCAGAAAATCCGCGATTCGTTGTCGGGTTTGACGTTGAACGTGGCTTCTTTTTTCCGGATATAATCTTCCATTGTGGATATACTTGCCGAAGCCGAAGGAAGGTCCCGGTTTAGTTCGGACTTCGGGGGTTTGGGCCCCAGGAAATAACCAACTACCAATAAAACGATGACTATTCCGATAATGCGTTTGATGCGTCTCATAAACACGGATCCTAAATTTGATGAAAGATACAAGAGTTCCTTCACATTTCTTTTTATTCGGAAGAAAAAAGCGCTGAAAGCTGCCTGTAGGGTATGGCAATGCCTCCGTGGCAGAGTACGAGAAATTATTTGATCAGGCCGATTAGCGTCAGTCTCTCCCAAAGGCGGGCTTGGCCACAGCCCCGTTTGGCAGCCCCCTGGCTTACTGGCTTAACTCTCTCTTTTGGGAGGAGCCAAAAGCAAATTTCACGCAAAGTGCGCCACTATTTACGCAAAAGAGCGCAAAAACAGAAACGAATAGCGAGCACTCTGCGACCTTTGCGGTTCTTTCGTGTCTTTGCGAGAACTTGTTTTACTAACATTTTGAAAAGCTCACACCCCCTCAGCTGACAAATCAGGGTAATTTTGAACAATAGACCTACCTGTATTCTACTGCTGATTCGTTGAGATACTCTCAGAAAAAACCTTGTTCCAGAGGATAATCAGTGAGAATGAAAGTTGATCGATAGTAGAAGACTTACCCTTTCTCCTGTCTTTCCCTTAATGAAGGGAAAGACGATCGGTCACCAAAGGAAACGACTGACAAAATACCCGATTTTAATCTGCTTTGAACCGCCTAACAATCGTCCCTGCCTACCGCAGGCAGGCTTCCATACTTGTAGGGAAGGATGAGAGGATGGTATAAACTAAAATGTCTGTTAGACTCTCAAAAAAAGGCCCGTAGCAAACCGCGCAATGATTTGGGTCAACTTAAAACTCAATCACCAGCTGAACCGCTTCTTTGGGGGGCTCTTCCAGAATAAAATTTGACAAGGTTAAACCCAGCAAACGGATACCTTTGGTAAAACCACCTTCAACACGAAGCAGCTTTTTGCTTTCATCAACAAACACATTCTTTGAATGATAGAATGGCTCCAGGGTTTTGCTTCGGGTGTGTTGTTCAAAATCGGCATACTTAAATTTGAGCGTAAGGGTTTTGGCTTTCACCTGCGACCGCCCGGCTCTCTCCCACACCTTGTCGGCAATTTTTAAAAGCTCAGCTTCCAGTTCCTCTTCCCGGTAAAGGTCAGCGGAAAAGGTATCCTCAGCTCCTATTGATTTTCGTTCGCGCGAAGGTTCCACTGCCCGGTGGTCTTCGCCCCGGCAAATCTCGTAGTAATAATTGCCTGCCTTGCCAAACATCCGTATCAATTCCAGGCGGTCTGCTTTTTTAAGATCGCGCCCGAACCAAATCCCCATCTTATTGAGCTTTTCGGCGGTTACTTTTCCAATTCCGTAAAACTTTTTTACTTCCAGATTGTCGATAAAATCCTGCGCCTGATCGGGCGTTACCACAAAAATACCGTTGGGTTTGTTGACATCGGAAGCTACTTTGGCCAGAAACTTATTGTACGACACCCCGGCGGAAGCGGTCAATCCGGTTTCATCCAATATTTGTTTTTTGATTTGCCTGGCGATCAAGGTGGCCGAAGGCTTTCCCTTTTTGGCGTACGTAACATCCAGATAGGCTTCGTCGAGCGAAAGCGGCTCCACCAGGTCGGTATATTCAAAAAAGATGTTTCGGATCTGATTGGATATTTCCTTGTAGCGGTCGAAGCGGGGACGCACAAAAATCAGGTTGGGACATTTCCGGATGGCTACTTTAGACGACATGGCCGAACGAACGCCAAATTTCCGGGCTTCGTAACTGGCGGCTGCGATCACCCCGCGGTCTCCTTTTCCTCCCACCACCACCGGCTTTCCTTTTAGTTCGGGCTGATCATGCTGTTCCACAGATGCATAAAACGCATCCATGTCAATGTGAATGATCTTTTGTATGTGGCCGGCCTGATCCATATTGTTTCAAAAATAGCACAAAAAAAAGAGCTGCCCACGAATGAACAGCTCCAAGAAATGTCAGTATCACTTATCCTAATTCATTTCCAATATTTTAAACTCGGTACGACGATTCTGGCGATGTTCTTCAGCAGAACACGGAACACCATCGTCGCATTTGTTTACCAGCTGGCTTTCGCCATAGCCTTTCGCAATAATACGGTCAACAGAAATTCCCTGACTTACAATATAAGCCACAGCAGAATCTGAACGTTTCTGACTCAGAACTTCGTTGTAAGCATCGCTACCACGGCTGTCGGTATGAGATCCCAACTCGACTTTCCATCCCGGGTTGTCTTTCATCACTTTCACCAGTTTATTCAACTCTACTTCCGATTCCGGCAGAATGTCCCATTTGTCGAAGTTGTAGTAAATGTTCTCCATTACAAACTTTTGTCCTACTTCCACTTTTTCAACCCTTAAGGTATCACGGATTACTCCAAACGGTTTTCCAACGGTTGAAATGGTTTTGGAATCATTCATAAATCCGTCGATGTTCGTGGCTACGGTATATGTTTTATCCTTCTCCAGTTCTTGTTTGAAAAGCAAACCTGCGATTGCCTTCAGAACGCCTCCAAAAGTAATTTTTGCATCACGTACGGCTTGCCCGGTCTTCTTGTTCATTACGACCAGTTCAAGTTCGTATTTGCCCAATTTGGTGATCAATACTTTGTAGATGTCGTCACTTCCTTCGCCTCCCGATTTATTCGAAGTATAATACCCCACTTCTTCTTCCGGGTGAATGACAAAGGCAAAATCATCGCCGTCAGAATTTAACTGGCTGATCGCGCTGGGTTCCATAATTTTGTCGCCCATTAAACCGGCTGAATAAAGATCCAGGTCATCACCACTTCCTCTGCCGTTAGAGGCAAAAATCAGCAGTCTGTCTCTGTGAATAAAAGGAAACATGTCATCACCCGAGGTATTGATTTTGTCTCCCAGGTTAATCATTTCGCCCCATGTTCCGTTGTTACGAACCGTCCTATAAATATCGGTTCCACCAAAGCCTTTATCCGGAATATCGGATGCGAAATAAAGCGTATCTCCGGTAGAAGTTACCGAAGGATGTCCAACTGAGTAGGTTGGATTGTTAAAGGGCAATTCGCCCACTTTCTGCCATATTCCATCCTGCTTTTTCACAACAATAATTTTAAGGCGGATGTCAGCTTTTTGATAAACCTTGTTGCGAACATCAGGATTCTCGAAGTTGCTTAAGGTTACAAACAATTCGCCGGTAGCGGCGCAATACGAAACCGGACCCGCATGATAGCCCTCGCTAATTTCGGCCAGTTCCACCTCTTTTACACCTGTTACATTTCCCTTGGCATCTGTTGCGGAAGAATATAGATTGTAATAAATCTTTTTGTCGGCCCCACTGTTCAGCTTTTCAATTTCCTCGTTGGTAAAAGCAGAGTACCACAATTCATTTTGAACGAAAGCCGGACCAAAATCGCTTTGGGAGGTGTTTAAACTTGTCTTCTCACTTTTTAAATCAACCATCTTCTCAAAATACACACATTTATTCTGAGCGGTTGACATAAGCGGGGCAATTCCCACTAAAAAAAGTAGTAATTTTTTCATGATCGATTGAATTTAGGATTTAATGAAATCATACTAACATAATAGTATTAAGAATACCCCAATGGCTTCTTAATACGACCCTTATTTTTCTATCTGCAAAGAAAATGATTGCATTTAGTGGAAGCAAGTTAGGGGATTTAACTTAATAAATCAAGGCTTTTTCCTTAGCAACACTACATTTTCGACATGATGTGTGTGTGGAAACATGTCAACCGGTTGGATTTTCTCAATTTGGTAAAACTCGTCCAAAATTGCAATATCCCGCGCCTGTGTTGCGGGGTTACAACTAACATAAACAATTCGCTCGGGCGCCATCCGGATAATGGTTTGAACCACATCAGCATGCATTCCGGCACGGGGCGGATCGGTAATTACGACTTCAGGTTTTCCGTTCTCTTTAACAAAATCATCGGTTAGTACATTTTTCATGTCGCCGGCAAAAAACGATGTATTTGTTATGTTATTAAAAGATGCGTTTGCTTTGGCATCTTCAATGGCTTCCGGAACATATTCGATACCGACCACCTTACCAGCCTTTTGGGCTACAAAGTTGGCAATCGTCCCTGTTCCGGTATATAAATCGTATACTGTTTCGGTTCCGATTAAGCCTGCAAAATCACGGGTTACTTTGTATAAAGTATATGCCTGTTCTGAGTTTGTCTGGTAGAAACTTTTGGCACCGATTTTAAACTGCAGTCCTTCCATTTCTTCCAGGATGTATTCCCGGCCCGAGAACACCTCTACTTCCTGATCGGTAATGGTATCATTTCCTTTTGGATTGATAACATACATCAAAGCGGTAATTCCGGGGAACTCTTCTTTCAACGCATTCAGCAATGCAACGCGTTTGTCCCTGTCTTCATAATAAAAGGTTACAATAACCATCAGCTCACCGGTGGAGACTGTACGAACAATCATTGTCCGCAGTAAGCCGTGTTGTTCTTTAATATCAAAAAAACTCAGGTTGTTTTGGATGGCATATTCGTAAACAAAATTGCGAATCTGATTGGAAGGATCAGGCTGTAACCAGCATTTATCTATTTTAATGACCTTGTCAAATAGTCCGGGAACATGGAAACCCAGGGCATTGGAATTTTTCACCTCGCTGCCTTCTTCCACTTCCTTGTAAGTCAGCCAGCGCTTGTTCGAAAAAGTAAATTCCAGCTTATTCCGGTAAAACCGATCGCGCTCCGATGCTAAAATGGGCATTACCCCGGGAATTTCAAGCCTCCCGATACGGGTAAGCTGATCGCTGACCTGTTTTTGCTTGTACTGAAGTTGTTTCTCGTAAGGCAGCATTTGCCATTTACAGCCTCCGCAAACCCCAAAGTGCTCACAAAAGGCATCGATACGGTCGTCGGAATAAGACTTGTACGCCCGCACAAAAGCTTCCTGGTAACGCTTTCTCTTTTTGGTTACCTGCAAATCTACCACGTCTCCCGGAATCGCCATCGACGTAAAAATCACCATCTCTCCAACCCGGCCCAAAGCTTTTCCTTCTGCACCTATGTCCTCTATCCGCACGTCCTCGTAAAAAGGCTTTTTCTTGTTTCTTGCCACCTCAATAATTTTTTGTGCAAATATAATTCAATCTTACACATAGCATTATCATTCCCCAGCTTCTTGTTCCCAAATAAATTTTAGAATTCCCAAAATGAAAAAACGGGGCAATTTATGGCTTACTAAACCATTTTTATGTTTTGTTTATATATTGGGTAAAAATCATTTAATTATATTTGCTATTGATTTAATGGTTGGTTTTATTTTCAATAAGTAAAACTGAATAGGGGAAAGCGACTTCTGTATTTATGATTGGTTTTGTGTTTAGGGGTTTGTAAATTATCAATCATCTTCAAAAAGCGTCCATAGTGCTTTCCCCTTCCTTTTTTACCCGCAAGGGTATTTTTTTTGCCCCGAATCCACCCATTCATTTCTTACTCGATTGATTATATTTGCGCGATTCAGTTTAGATTATGATTTCGTTAGATAAAATAAATTTAAGTTTTGGCGGCTTTGAGCTTTTCAAAGAGATAAGTTTCCTGATCAATCCCAAAGACCGTATCGGGCTGATTGGCAAGAATGGAGCGGGAAAAACGACTTTACTCAAGATCATCAGCGGGTTAAACAATCCAACATCGGGCAGCGTTGGCATCTCGAAAGATGTTACCATCGGGTACCTGCCACAGCAAATGAAAGTTTCGGACACCCGCACCTTAAAAGATGAAACCACGCAGGCATTTAAGGAAATACTTCAGCTTCAGAAAGATATTGCCCGCTTAAACAGTGAAATTGCCGAAAGCGAGGACTACCATTCTGCTGATTACCTGGGAAAACTGGATAGGGTTGCTGAATTGCACGAACGTTTCCAGTTACTGGGAGGCGATAACTACGAAGCAGAACTGGAAAGAACATTGCTCGGACTGGGTTTTGAACGGTCGGATTTTGGCCGGTCGACTTCCGAATTCAGTGGTGGATGGAGAATGAGGGTGGAATTAGCCAAACTTTTACTCCAGAAACCGGATGTATTTTTACTCGATGAGCCTACTAACCACCTCGATATAGAATCGATTCAATGGCTCGAAGATTTTCTGAAAGATTACAAAGGAGCTGTTATCCTGGTATCGCACGATAAAACTTTTCTGAACGCGGTTTGCAACCGAACCATTGAAATATCGCTGGGGAAAATTCTGGATCAGAAAATGAATTATTCTGACTTTCTGAACTGGAAGGAAGAACAAAAGAAGATCAATCTTGCAGCCTACCAGAATCAACAAAAACTGATTGAAGATACCGAAAAATTTATCGAAAGATTTCGCTACAAAGCTTCCAAAGCCGTTCAGGTACAGTCGCGCATCAAACAGCTCGATAAGATCGACCGGATTGAAATTGAAGAGGAAGACAATGCAGCACTGAAACTGAGTTTTCCACCCGCACCGCGTTCCGGAAAAGTAGTGGTTTCGGCTAAACACATTAGCAAAGCCTACGGTTCGCACCAGGTGCTGGATGACATTGATCTGACCATTGAGCAAGGCGAAAAGATTGCTTTTGTTGGCAGAAACGGAGAAGGCAAAACCACCCTGGCCCGGATCATCATGAATGAGCTGGAACACAAGGGAGATATGCAACTCGGGCACAACGTCAAGGTGGGCTATTTTGCACAAAACCAGGCACAGTTGCTAAACGAAGAATTGACCATTTTTGACACCATCGACCAGATAGCCGTTGGAGACATCCGGACAAAAATCAGGGATATCCTGGCCGCCTTCTTATTCAGAGGCGAAGACATCGACAAAAAAGTAAAAGTACTGAGCGGTGGTGAAAAATCGCGTCTGGCGATGATCCGCCTGATGCTGGAGCCGGTAAATTTCCTGATTCTCGATGAGCCGACCAACCACCTCGACATACGTTCGAAGGAGATTTTGAAGAATGCACTGGCCATTTTCACGGGAACAGTGCTGGTGGTTTCCCACGACCGCGACTTTCTGGATGGCCTCGTAAATTGTGTGTACGAGTTCAGAAACAAAAAAGCCAAACAACACCTGGGTGGTATTTTTGAATTTTTGTACCGGAAGAAAATGGAGTCGCTAAAAGAACTGGAAGTAAAAAACAATAACTCCAAAGCAATCAATTCCGTTCAAAAAGAAAAAGCAAAAAACGAACTTAGCTTTGAAGAGCAAAAAGAAATAAGCCGCAACATTTCGCGCTTTGAAAAACAGGTACAGGAAACCGAACAAAAGATTTCGGATCTGGAAGGCCAGGTTGAAGACATGGACAAGCTTCTTTCTTCGTCCACGCAAATTGACGACCACAGCCTGTTTGACAAGTACGAAGAGCTAAAAAAGAAGCTGGAAGAAATGATGCATGAATGGGAAAATGCAAACGAGGAACTGGAAGCCTGGAAAGTAAAAAAAACCTGGTAACTTCAGAAACGAATAAAGAAAATTCTTGAAGTTGACTATCCCCGTGGCAGAGCCAAGGAGTATTACGCCAACTTCATTTCAGCTAAATCGCTGAAAATCGAATTTTCTTTATTTCACCCCTCTGTCAGCCA
>JBKDZK010000669.1:0-6890 GCA_047971205.1 Draconibacterium sp. | reverse complement strand
GATCAGTTAAGGACAAAAGAGTATTGCCTTGAGCATGAAAGTGAAAATTTCGACAACCTAACTGATTTTTGTAAAGTATTAAAAATGAACATTTAATCTAAAATATATTCAAGTGAAAAAGCTATTTTCCTCTTTAACAGTACTTGTGATCTCGGCCCTTATTTTAGCGGCGTGCAGCTCTGTTGTTTATACCGGAATATGGAAGGATAATGAAAAGCTGGATGCAAATTCCTATTCAAGTATTTTTGTTTCGGTGATTACCAGCGATATCGGTGCCAGGCAGACAATTGAGACGGACCTGGCAAATGCACTTCAGTCGAAAGGACTTAAGGTGGTAAAAAGCAGTGATCACTTTAACCCAAAGCCTGGTTCGATGGACGAAGCTACTGCGCTGGCCAAAATTAAGTCGCTGGGTTGCGATGGTATTCTAACGTCGGCACTGGTCGATGAAAAATCGGAAGATCGTTATGTAGATGGCAGTGTAACTTACGGATCGTACCCGGTGATTCGCCGCTACGGAAGATATTGGTCCTATCACGAGTTCAGGTATCCGGTTTATGAGCCGGGGTACTATACCAACGACAAAACATATTTCATGGAAGATAATTTCTATGATGTTGAGAGCGGAAGCATTGTATTTTCAATGCAGAGTAAAGCTGTCAACCCAAGTGATTTGAAGTCGTTTAGTGAAAAGTACTCCCGGGCTTTTATCAAAGAACTCGAGAAGAGCGGACTTCTAAAAGCTCAGTAAGCGTTGTAGTCCGGAATTTGAGTTGAAGTTTTAAAATGATCTTTGAAGGGCATTACACGACAAGTGTGAGCATGGGAGAAATATATTTGGTGCTATGAAAAAACATCCAATTTTAATCCTGTTTTTTCTAATTGCTAGTTTGTTAATCCAGGATATAAAAGCGCAGGACCAGACAAAGTCCGGTGTTTCGGGCAGGTCGCCTTACGAATTGATTTCGAGTTACTACGAAACACAGTTTAACCCGTTCCGTAAATCAAATGTTTACCTCGGACTGGCTTTCTCTGTTCAGAACAGCAAGCTCGAGAATACGGACTATTTGATCAAACAAGTACTGGAGGGCAGCAGAGATAAGTTTAGCGTTCTGCTTAAAGGCGGTTATTATCTGGGGGATTATATTATGGTGGGCCTGAATCTCAGTTATTCGGAGAATGAGTTTCGCGGGGTTATTTTCCAAAGTCCCGACACGATTCATTCAAATTCTATTTCCAGGGGTTTTATGATTACTCCCAATATCCGGCCTTCGTTTCCGCTAACCCCAAACGAGCGATTGAGTTTTTTCACTGAAATCGGCTTAACATACGGCAGAAACCATACGCTCAAACGAGACATTACCCGTTTAGATGAGGTCGACAAGTCGTATGAAACCGTAAATACATTTCGGGTGGGCATTAGTCCGGGCGTCACCTTTTTTGCGATGGAAAACTTTGCCTTTGAGGTCCGGTTCGATGTGTTAGGGTATTCGATGACGGTTGCAGACAAAAGTGTCAACGATGGGCTAAAGTCGCATGAAGTTCGGCACAATGTTGATTTCGAGATTAATCTGCTGACGCTGGATTTGGGGTTGTCCTATTATTTTGGAGCAGGTAAAAAACGATAAGTTTATGAAAATGGAAAAAGGGTTGAAACTGAAATTATTGCTCATTGGCTTGTTTGCACTTTTGCTTTCCTGTGTTGATGAAGGCTTTTTTGGATACTCGCCTTATGGAAACATTAAATCAATTGTAGTCAGCAACCAGGCGAGTAATGCGATAATCGATAAAAGTACGTTTTCAGTATCAGTTGAAATTCCGGGAGGCGTTGATCTAAGCAAAATCAGCATACAGGAACTTATGCTTTCGTCGTTTGCTTCTGCTGATAAAAAGGTGGGCGACCTGCTTGATTTAACTACGCCTCAAATAATCACCGTTACGGCAGAAGATGGGAGTAAACACAACTGGACCATTCATTCGTTTGTGGCATCGGTGACACCGCAACTCAAAAACGGAGATTTTTCAGCGTGGTACAAAACGGCATCTGATTATTACGAACCCGGAGAAAGCGCGACCACAACAATATGGGGAACCGGTAACCAGGGGACACAAGTTTTGGGAAAACTGGCAACCATTCCCGCCGATTTGGGTAATGGCAACCTGGCGGTGCAAATGGAAACGCTTGACAACGGAAAGCTCGCAGCAACTTTTGGAGCCCCCATTTCGACCGGCTCAATCTTTACCGGCTTTTTTAACTCCGATAAAATCGACCCAAGTAACCCGGAAACTGCGATCGAATTTGGAACACCTTTTATCGGACGTCCCGGGAAAATGCGCTTTAAGTATTCGTACACACCCGGCTCCCGGAATAAGGATAAACAGGACAATGTACTTGCCTATCCCGATGCCTGCGATATTTATGCCTTGCTTGAAATCAGGCAGGGGGTACTTGTTCAGCGGCTCGGAACGGCCTGGTTCAGAAGTGATAACTTACAGGAAGACATGGCAAGCATTGAAGTTTCTTTTGTTTACGGAGAACCGGAAGGCACTTATCCCGACTATATAAAACCCAACGGCCATGCGTTTGTAAGTGCAGATTCCGCTTCATTTGTATTGCCCACGCACATCACTTTTGTGGCGTCATCCAGTTTCGACGGAGCCCGGTTTGCCGGCGCTGTTGGAAGTAAGCTGGTAATTGACGATGTAGAGATGGTGTACGACGAATAGGCCAAAGTAAAAGTCACCAGCCCAAAAGAAGTGTTCAGCCTTCGCAGAAGAATGATTATCTGCCGATCATGTTTTCCTCCTTCAAATCTTTCAGAATGAGTTTGGAGTACGCTTTAAACCAGCTTTTCATGTCTTTTGGATCAAATGCTTCGGATTGAATAGACCAAAGTAGTTTATGTGAATCAAGGTCGTAAAAATTGGTTTCAAAGAAATAGGTGGTTTCGCGGGTAACATACCCGGGGTCATTCACCTGGTTGTAGCGATAGTTGACATATTCGCTATAATTGGAATAATAATTAAACCGGTACGGAGGCAATTGGGCATTACTTGTTCCGGGGTGGTATTGTTCTTCCGTTTTGGTATTCAGCAGCGAAAAAGTAAGTGCTCCCTGGCAACCTGCTTCTTTCATCAGTTGCACCATTTTTTCAAGTGGTATTTTTTCTCCTTTCGTGAATTCTGAAGAGAATATTTCGGTGCTTTTTACAGCTTTGAACCCTTTTTTGTTGAGCAATTCTACCATCATGTTCTCAACGTTGAGCTTTCTGTTTTCTTCACGTACCAGCGGGATAATGCAAATACTTTTGTAGGGGGCCTCGGGCATAACCTCGCGGTCTATCCAGTTGCTGGTAATTTGTTGGGAAGGGGTGCACGCAAATAAAATAGAAAGCATGCTCAGGGCGATAATTAGGTTTCTTTTCATTTTTTGTTTATTTATTCATCGTTTATTTTTCTGATCAAAAGATAATCGGTGGTTCTACTCTTTTGGCAAATAAGCAGAAGGGCAGAGCCATTAAAATACAACTTTTTTGGGATGTTTTTATATTTGTTTTCAGCCGGTTTCTGATTTCACCTGCTTGTACGGAATGAATATTTTCAGGAACTTTAGAACTTATCCGTAATTAGGCACCAGTGAAAATAAGTTCAGCAATTCGGAAAGTGGTTTTTTCCCTTATACTTTTTTGGGGCGCCACCCTGGTTGGTTTCGGGCAGGTGGGCATACTGCTTTTGATATTCGGAGACAAGGCTTCAACTGAAGAACTGCACTTTAGCATCGACGGTGCGTTTAATTTCTCCAGTGCGTCGCATCTTCCGCAGGGCCAGGCCATTCTTGGAGCTAATTTCGGATTGGGGCTGCATGTGATGCTGAACGATCGTTGGGAGTTCAATCCTCAGCTGAGGCCTTTGTCGCAGAAAGGAGCCTGGAAAACACCGGCAATTGTTGACATCCCTTCCGAGATCTTGGAGCCCGTGAATTCGTGGAAACTAAATTACATTGAATTTCCGGTGATGATGCGTTACCGGATAATCCCGGATTTATCCGTTGCTGCGGGCTTGCAAATGAGTCTTCTTGCCAGTGCCAGGCAATTTAGCAAAGGCAACTACACCAATGGGGTAAATGCTGAAATCAGGGTAAATGTAGAGTCGTATTTTAGAAAACTGAATTTTAGCCTGCCTCTTGAAATGGCTTACCGCTTAAAGTTGTCGCGAGCAAAGTCGGCATCACCCATCAGTTTGGATGTTTTTGCGCGGTATTGTCCCGACTTTTATCCGCTGTTTCGCGATGACCAGGAGTTCGAGCATTCAAAATTATCGACCTGGCAGTTTGGAGTAAGTTTTCCGTTTATTTTTAATTGAATGTTTTTCAGCTTATTCGGGTGCCAGTACCGAGAAAGGGAACCACGGAAGATTGCGCAAAATCCAGAATAAAATCACAACAATCAGAATAATCCAGGGGGTTTGTTTCTTGTAAGGCAGGTTGGGTAATTTCCAGGCGAAAATCCGATTTAATACCGGATGAATGTAATGGTAAAGGAGTAAAAGTGCGGCGGGTAAAAACAAAAAATTATAGCTAACCACCCCCGCTATGTTTAAATGAAGTAAGTTGTGCAAAGCCCGCTGCGAACCACATCCCGGGCAATAACTTCCTGTAACAACATGAAACGGGCACTGCGGAAAAAGCCGGGTTTTGGACGGGTCGAGTACAAAAAATACCACAGCCACCCCAAGTCCCAAAAGCAGCAAAACAAAAGGTAGAATTTTCTTCATGTACCAGAAATCCATCCTAATTCGGAGGAGGAGGACCCGGATGAGAAACTTGTTCGTTCATATTATTATGGTTCATTTATCTTTTCGAAGGAAGTGTTTCAAAATTAAGTTAAGCAATGATAATATAAAATAGATTACCTGTTTTAATTTCTCCGGAATATTTCAAATTCGCTTTTTTTACCCGGAAGTTCACCTCAAATGCCTGCCATTCCTGTTCTGTAGCTATGAGAGAGATTGCTATTTAGAGTTGGGCTGCTATATTGATACGTAATTTATCGTGTTGACAATGTGGATGATCGTGAGTATGCAGAGCCATTTTAAAGACACATTCAGGCGAGGGGATCAAAAACAGTGCGTTTGGTTTTGCCGAAAGCCTTTAACACTTCATTAACAAACTACGTTTTAAACCTACATCAGACAAAGTTGTCTTATTTGTAGTTCAATTAATTAAACAATCAGAAAACAGAATTCAGAAATGAAAAGACTGCCAGGAATTTTTTTGTTGTTCTCCATCTGTATTTTTTATTCCAATGCGTATTCTAATACGCTCACAAATGTGGAGGACGACAAGTCGGGAAGGATTAAAGGGATCATTGTGGAAAAGAATTCGGGTCAGCCGATGGAATTTGCCAATGTGGCGGTTTACAATGCCTCCAGTTCGTCGCTGGTATCGGGTGGAATTACCGATGGCAAGGGCGAATTTGAAATATCCGGTCTGCACATGGGGGAATATTACCTGGAAGCCAATTTTATCGGTTTTGAAAAATCGGTGATCGAAGATATTGTTATAAACCGCGATAACCCAACTTTCAACTCCGGAAAAATCAGACTAAGTAATTCTTCAGTGGAACTGGAAGGAGTGAATGTAGTGGCTGACAAGGCTCAGGTTGAGTTCAAGCTCGATAAAAAGGTTGTGAATGTAAGCCAGGTGATGAGTGCAATTGGTGGAACAGCCGTGGAAGTACTCGAAAACACACCCTCGGTTCAGGTGGATCTCGAAGGAAATGTTTCTCTGCGCGGGTCTTCCAACTTTACTGTATTGATTGACGGGCGCCCCAGTGTGTTAAGCGGGAGCGATGCCTTGCGCCAGATTCCTGCTTCAGCCATCGAGAACATTGAAATCATTACAAACCCTTCAGCCAAATACGAGCCCGACGGAACAACGGGGATCATTAACCTGGTAATGAAAAAGAACTCGCTGAACGGATTAAGCGGGATCGTAAACGCAACCATTGGTTCTAACGACAAATACCGGGGAGATATGACGCTGAACTACCGCACCGAAAAATTCAACTTTTTTGGTGGTGTCGATTGGCGCGATGATACCTTCAAAGGAGGGGCGCATTCGCTTAGTGAAACATATTCGGGCGATACCACTTCGTACATAAAAATTGACGGCGACCGGAACTTTAACCGGCAGGGGAAGAACCTAAAATCGGGGATCGACTGGTTTGTAACCGATAAATCAACCTTGTCGCTTTCCGGAGAGTTGGGCCGTTCTGATAACAAAAGCACGGGTGGTGGAAGAACCCATGAATATTCAGTTCCGGCAAGCGATGAGCTGTTCTCCATTAGCGAGGAAGAATCCAAGCGCGATAATAAATTTTACAGCGGAACGCTTAGCTTTCAGCACAAGTTTAACAACGAAGGACATCAATTGGATGCAATGGCTTTTTACTCGCGCGAGAAAGGTTCTGACAACGAGATAGAGGGAGAACTGCTGGCCGACGAGGATTTCAACCGAACGCCGGATTATATTGAACGAATTTCGACCCTTGAGAACGAAAAGGAACGCGAATTTCGCTTTAAGCTCGATTATGCGTATCCCTTCAGCAAGGATGGAAAGCTGGAGGCTGGACTGCTGAGTCGTTTGGAAAGTGATGTGGAAGACCTGGCTTTTCGCGATTACGATCAGAGTACCGACAGCTGGATCATCAACGAAGATTTCTCCAGCGAGACTGATTTTACACGTAACATTCATGCGGTATATACAACATTCAGTAACAAACTGGCCGATTTTCAGTACATGGCCGGATTGAGGGGAGAACTGACCCACCGCGAAACAAAAAATACAAATGCCGAAGCGCCGTCGCAGTTAAACCGTTTCGACTTGTTTC
>JBKDZK010000668.1:0-3690 GCA_047971205.1 Draconibacterium sp. | reverse complement strand
CGCGACTTGGTATAAAGCTCAAATTCAAAAGTATGCTGTTTTTCTCCCGTGGCACTTTTCTGCAGCGTGTCAATGGATTTGTTATTGGCTTCGCTGTCGGTCATGTGTTTTACCAAGCCCTGTTTGGCCTGCTCTACCGTATAGCCCAGTACTTTCTCCACCGATGGGCTCATATAGAGGTATTGCCCGTTAAGATTGTGTGAATAGAAAAAATACTCGTTTTCCAGGCTTTCAATTAAGCGCTTGTATTTGGTGAAATCTTCCATCTTTTTTGATTCTTTTTAGGTAGAATAAAAGTTCCTGGTTTCAATAATAAACGCCGAAGGTAAAAAATTTTTTGTTAACCTGATGGTTTAACTTACAATTAGTTATCCAGCTTTAATACTTGTTTTTAACCGAACCCGACTAAACAATAAGAAGGAATTAACGAGGTAGCTTAAAATGATAACAATGTTTCCTGTTAGCTGATAACCACTCAGGAAAATGATCTTTCCGGCAAGGGCAATAACACCCCCAAAAATCATGGAGAGAATAACATTGTTTTTGTTTACCTTGAGCCGAAGAAGCCCCGCCAAAGTAGGTACAACAAAAGCTCCTGAAAAGAAGGTGAGGGCCATCAGTAAGGCTTGAATGATGGAGGTTACAAACAAGGCAATGAGCAGACTGACGATTCCAAGTCCGACAATTAGGATACGTGTCAGCAGAAGAGATCTTTTTTGATTCAGGTTTCCGGTAACCAATTCGCTCAAAATAATCGAAGAAGTGAGCAAGGTTGTATCGGCCGACGACATAACTGCCGATAACAGGGCCGCCAGAAACAGTCCGTACGCCCAGGTAGGAAGCAAATGTTGCGCAAAGGAAACGATCGCTTCGCCCGAACCTTTCGAGTAAATGCCCAGCCAGGTAAGCGCAAAAGAAACGGGTATTAAGATAAAAGCCACGATCATAACACTGCGGGCGGCTGTTTTTTCATTCCGCGCACAAAATACCCGCGAGTAAATATCGGGTCCTACCACAAAAGTAACCGAGTAGGTAAGCAGCAGAATCAGGAGGTCGATCAGGTCAAAAGATTCATTAAACAAGGCCGATGGAGTCAGTGCCTCAAGTTGCATGCTTTCGGGGGTAGGCAAGGTGAATACCAGTAACGCAATTATTCCGGCAAGGATAAGTACCGATTGCAGGGTATCTGTTTTTAAAATGCTCATTTGACCGCCCAGCAAAGTATAAACAATGAACACAATACCCGATAAAACAGCGGCTTGCGGATAATCGATAGAATTCAGCCCGGTAAGAATTTTGGCTGCGGCAATAATCTGCGCCGCAACAATTCCCAGCCATGCGATCGGAATAATCAGCGACGCAATGGTTTCTGCTTTTTTCCCGTAAAAGGTACCGAGTAATTCGGGCAAGGTAAAATTCCCGAAGCGTTTTACGTATTTCGAAAGTGGTACGAGCACAAACAGGCCAATGGCCGCGCTAAATAAAAACCACAGTGCCGCCCACCCGGTTTTCTGGCTTAATTCGATGCTGCCAAGCACGGCCGAACCACCCAGAATGGTTGCCAGCAAACTACCTGAAACAGGCAGCAGACCTGCCTTTTTACCTGCCACATAGTAGTCTTCGGGCTTTTTTATCTTGAAGGCCGAGTAAACGCCAATTCCAACGATAAAAACAAAATATGCGATGATGATTCCTTCTACTAACATAATGTGATGACTGCAAATATCGAAAATCTGAAACAAATTTAGGTTACAATGCTTCGATAAAACTTTGTTTGCGTATGCGTGGGGTTAAAGAGTGCTCCATAAAGAAATTCACCCGGTGACGGTAAGTCATCGGGTGAATCTTTAAGTATAAACGTTAACCGGAAGCGCTTATGCTTTCAATTTTTTGTATTTGAAGCGTTTCGGAGCTTCAGCACCCAGTCGTTTTTTGCGGTTTTCTTCGTATTCAGAGAACGAACCTTCAAAAAAGTGAACATGTCCTTCGCCCTCGAAAGCCAAAATGTGCGTGGCGATACGGTCGAGGAACCAGCGGTCGTGCGAAATAACAACGGCACAGCCTGCAAAACTTTCGAGACCTTCTTCCAGCGCACGAAGTGTATTTACGTCAATGTCGTTGGTAGGCTCATCGAGCAGCAACAGGTTGCCTTCCGATTTTAGTGCCAGTGCCAGGTGCAGGCGGTTGCGTTCTCCACCCGAAAGCGCCCCGCATTTTTTCTCCTGGTCAGACCCCGAGAAATTAAAGCGCGAAACATAGGCACGTGCATTGGCCTGCTTGTTTCCAAACATGATGGTTTCGGTTCCCCCGGAAATTACTTCGTACACCGATTTGTTTGGATCAATGGCTTTGTGCGTTTGGTCGACGTAACTTACTTTCACGGTTTCGCCAATTGCAATGCTACCGGTGTCGGCGTCCAGCTGTTTCATGATCAGTTTGAAGAGCGTGGTTTTACCCGCACCGTTAGGGCCAATAACCCCGATAATACCGGCCGGAGGTAGTTTGAAACTCAGGTCTTCGAACAGGATGCGATCGCCAAAGCCTTTTTTTACGCCTTCCATTTCCACCACTTTGTCACCAAGGCGCGGACCGTTCGGAATATAAATCTCCAGGCGTTCCTCTTTCTGGCGGCTGTCTTCGTTCAGCATTTTATCGTAGGCGCTCAAACGGGCTTTGCTTTTCGCGTGCCGTGCTTTGGGCGCCATCCGAACCCATTCTAGCTCGCGTTCCAACGTTTTCTTCCGTTTCTGGCTTCCTTTTTCTTCCTGTTCCAAGCGGGCCGCTTTTTGTTCGAGCCACGAGCTGTAGTTTCCTTTCCACGGAATGCCCATGCCACGGTCCAGTTCCAGGATCCAGCCGGCCACGTTGTCGAGGAAGTAGCGGTCGTGTGTGATACAGATTACGGTTCCCTTGTATTGATCGAGGTGGGCTTCCAGCCACTGGATACTTTCGGCATCGAGGTGGTTGGTAGGTTCGTCGAGCAGTAGCACATTGGGTTCCTGCAACAACAGGCGGCACAAGGCTACACGGCGGCGTTCACCTCCCGAAAGCTCGCTGATCGGCTGATCATCCGGAGGACATTGCAGCGCATCCATCGCGCGTTCCAGTTTGCTGTCGAGGTTCCAGGCATCCAGAGCATCCATTTTTTCCTGAAGCTGTGCCTGTTCGTTCATCAGCTCATCCATTTTATCCGGATTTTCATACACCTCGGGCAGCCCAAACAGTTGGTTGATTTCTTCGTAGCGATTCAGTACATCCACTGTTTCCTGCATGCCTTCTTTCACCACTTCAATCACGGTTTTGTTTTCATCGAGTTTTGGCTCCTGGTCGAGCAAGCCCACTGAATATCCCGGTGCAAAAACCAACTCACCGTTAAACGACTTGTCCTGGCCAGCAATGATCTTCAGCAAAGTTGATTTCCCTGATCCGTTTAACCCGATGATACCGATTTTGGCACCCAGGAAAAACGAAAGTGAAATGTCTTTTATCACTGTTTTGTTAGGTGGGTAAACCTTACTCACCTTATACATCGAAAAAATTATCTTCTTGTCGTCGCTCATTTTGCAAAATTTAATCTAATAATTCCCCTTGGCTATGCCATGGGGTTCCGCTTTTTCTCCCTCATTGAGGGGAGATGTCAGCCTCTATGGCTGACAGAGGGATGAAATAAAGAAAATTCGATTTTCAGCG
>JBKDZK010000667.1:0-3612 GCA_047971205.1 Draconibacterium sp. | reverse complement strand
GAATATCGTAAATCCGTTCGAGCTCTCTTACCAATTCGTTGAGCGTGGCATCTTTAAATAATATTTCGCCGTTTCGCCACGAGGTGTAAAATTCTGCTTCCACCTTTTCAATGGAAATTTCTCTTTTTTCTTTTCGAAAGACAGCTTTTTCCCCGGGAACCAGGTGTACCTTTTCATGGATTTGGGTGTTGAGTTCCATCTCAATTCCTCCTTCGGCTAAAACTGTTTCGAAAAGGCCACTTCCGGGATAGGCCTTTACGTTAAACGCTGTACCGGTTACGTGGATATTGACTTCCTGGGTTACCACTTTAAAAGGCTTTTCTGTATTTTTCGCCACTTCAAAATAGGCCTCGCCCGATAATTGCACTTCTCGCGCATGTTGATTAAACGAGGTAGTGTTGTAAGTAAGAGTGGAACCTGTATTTATCCACACCTCTGAGCCATCGGGAAGAATGCATTTTGCGACATATCCTTTAGGGGCAGTAAGTTCACAAAAGAAATCTTCCGGCAGCGGCTGCCCGCTGTTTTGAAGAAAATACCAGCTAAGTGCAAAAGTAAGCGGAATAGCGAGCATGGCGGCAATTTTATAGACGAGCAACTGCCTGCGGGTGCGTTTAAACGAAATGGTTTGTTGCTGTTGTACCTCGCGCAGTACGTTTGTTTTATCCTGCTCTGCTTTTTCGGGAGAGATGTAGTTCTGGCTCAGTTGCCAGACTTTCTTGCTTTTTAAGTAGAGTTGCTTGTTTTCAGGAGAAGAATTAAGCCATGTATCCAACTCTTTTTTCTCTTCTGAAGAAATATTACCCGAAAGGTATTTGCCGATAAGAATATCGGTATGATTGTGTAGTTCGTTCACTCGTCTATTGGTTTAATCACCTCTTAGACGAAAAATATGAACGTTACCCTGTAAAGGCGTTTAACTTTTTTTTGAATGAATAAATATAATGAGGTTAACAATTTGATAATCAGAAAGACTTTCTCTTAATTTTTTTAATGCAATTCCCATCTGCATCTCTACCGTTTTAACCGATATTTCTAGTTTTTTAGCTATTTCTGAATATTTTAAACCTTCAAAACGGCAAAGGATAAATACCTCGCGGCACTTTTCGGGCAGATGTCGTATGGCCAGGTTTATTCGGTCGACAGTTTCGGCTTCTTCAACCAAATCATGAAACGGGACCGATTCCACCGTTTCTACGGATTCGCTCACCGGGACTGTTTTCTTTTCTTTCCGAAGGTAATCGATAGAGCGGTTCTTGACCGATTGATATAAATACGATTTTGGAGAAGTGTGGATTTTCAGTTTTCTGCGTTTCGCCCACAAATCGACAAAAACCTCCTGTACCAGCGAGTGCGACAAGTCCATGTCAGACAGGTATTTATTGGCAAAGAAACAAAGCGGAGGATAAAACTCGTCGAACAACTGGCTAAAGGCTTCGGTGTTCCCCTTTTTTATCTCTTGAAAGATATGTTTACCAGAAGATTTCATTCAGACTTTTTTAGAGAATAATGATGAGGCTGTCCGGAAAGTACAAAATTTAAACACAAAGCCACAAGGTTACGAAGGATTTTTCCCAGAACACTAATACTTTGCGTCTTGGTATCTTCGTGTTTGATTTTTGTTTCAGGACTTTTGGGACATCCTCGTCATTATTAAACAACACCAAAAGTACTGTTTTAATCTTTTGTAATCCTGCTTCCCCACCAGTTATTTTCTGGATTGAAATCGGGTGATAAAAATTCCAGTCGTTGTTTCTCAAGTTGCGGCCATCGCTTTTGAATAACCTGCCGAAGGTGTTCTTCTTCCTTTTCAGCAGTCCATTCCGGGTCGCGCGACGGATATCTGGCGCCCATTTCTTCCAAACGGGTAAAAAGATCTTCACTCAGTTGTTTAACCAGATCAGGATGGCTAGCAGAAACATTGGTGGTTTCTTCCTTGTCATCTTTCAGGTTGTACAATTCTTCACGTCCGTCTTCGTAGTAGTGTATCAGTTTCCAGTCGCCCCGGCGAATAATGGACGACGGTTCGCCGCCCTGGTTCCCGTAATGCGGGTAGTGCCAGATGAGCGGCCGCTCAGCAATATTGTCTCCTTTTAGCAACGAAAGTAAACTAACACCGTCAACATGCTCTTCGGGTTTAAGATCAGCACCAGCGAGTTCAAGAAGGGTCGGATAAAAATCGGTACCGCTTACCGGAGTGTTGCAGGTTTGCCCGTTGCCCATTCCCGGTACTTTTATAAAATAAGGCTCGCGGATACCTCCTTCATACTGGTAGCCTTTACCTGCACGAAGCGGGAGGTTGGAGGTAGCGAAAGCATCGCCGGCTGCCACGCCTCCGTTGTCGGAAGTAAAAATCACTATTGTATTTTCTGCAAGGCCAAGTTCATCCAGTGTATTTAGCACGTAACCAACCGCGTCGTCCATCGATTCGACCAAACCGGCATAAACCGGATTATCCTGAACCTGGCGGATGGGCAGGAAGTGCCCCATTTCAAACCCACTTTCAGCAATGCCCATGTCTTCTGCCTTCTGACGGTATTTTGCCCATTTTTCCTGCGTGGTTTCAATCGGGCCGTGAACGGCATAAAACGAGAGGAAGGCAAAAAAGGAGGTATCCCGGTTGCTTTTGATAAAATCTGCGGTTTCTTTTGCCAGACGCATGGTCAGGTTTTCGCCGTCGGGGCCGTTTTCGAGATTGGGGTTGGTCCAGGGGGCAAAATAGCCGCCAATGGGGCTTCCTTTGTCCCAGCCCCCTTTGTTGATATCGAAACCATGGTCTTCCGGCCACGAGCCTTTGTCGCCCAAGTGCCATTTCCCGGCAAAAAAAGTGAGGTATCCGGCTTCTTTCATAGCCTCAGGAAGAGTAAGGTATTCCTGCGGAAGAGCATGGACATATTTGGGAGGGAGAAGCTGGTTCGATCGTCCCGCCTTTCGCCAGTTTTCGCCTGTTGGCGCTCCAATCCAGTCTGTAATTCCATGGCGTGCAGGAAATTTTCCCGTCATAATGCTGGCTCTCGAAGGGCTGCAAACCTGGCAAGCGGCGTACCCGTCGGTAAAAATCATGCCTTCCTGGGCGATGCGGTCGATGTTGGGCGTTTCGTAAAACTTACTTCCTGTTATGCTTAAATCGTGATAGCCATAATCATCGGCAAGGATGAATAAAACGTTGTGCCTTGCCTTTTCCGGAGCTTTGGTTGTACACGAAAAAAATGTGAATGCCGCTATCAGCGCAGGAACTCCCGTTTTAAAGAATGAACTTTTTACCGACATGCCATTTTATTTTTGAAAAGGAAATATTTCGGAGGGAGTTCGTGCGCTTTCCATAAGCACTTCCAGTTCCTGCACCACATCAGGATGAGCGGTAGCTACATTGTTTTCTTCTCCCAGGTCGGCTTCCAGGTTATAGAGTTCAGTAGTGGTTTCTTCCGGTTTGTTCACCTTGTAATGTACGAGTTTCCAGTTGTCTTTTCGCAGGGCTTTGCGGCCGTCCATTTCGTGGAACTCCCAGTACAGGTAATCGTGTTTCTTTTGGTCTTCCCCAAGTAATGTTGGCAGAAATGAAATCCCATCTGTGTTTTCGGGGATTTGGGCGCCGGTTAATTCGCCCACGGT
>JBKDZK010000666.1:0-4029 GCA_047971205.1 Draconibacterium sp. | reverse complement strand
AATAAACATGCTGCTTTTTATTAACTTAACTGTCTTAATTTCACCTTTTTATTTAACTGCGAAACTTTAGTTATTATTGCCCGTTAGTTCATAGTTAGAAAAGTAGTATCCCGTAAATGATGCCCTTACTGCTCTTTTGCGGGTTATTCTTTTGTTGCTTGTTCTATGTCGGCAATCAGGTCATCCACATTTTCAATCCCAACCGAAAGCCGCATCATGGTATCGCGGATATTGGCAGCCGCTCTTTCTTCCAGCGGAAATTCGGCATAAATGGTCGAGTGCGGATGAATAATCAGTGTTTTATTATCGCCCAGGTTGGTTGCCCTGCGTACAACTTTTAGCTTGTTCATAAAAGAATAACAGGCTTCTTTTGATTCCAGGTCGAATGAAATGATCGTGCCCGGAACTCCGTTAAAGTATTTTTTTGCGGCATCAAAACCCGGGTCGCCTTCAAGGCCCGGATAGTTTACAACTGTCACTTTGGGGTTCGAGCGCAGATAGCTTCCCATGGCCATGCAGTTCTGGTAGCATTTCTCCACACGTAATTCCAGCATGTCGAGACCCTGACTCATGTTTCGGGCAGTTTGTGGCGACATGCTGCCTCCGGTGTTCCGGTAAATGTTTTTTCTGATTTTGGCGATCAGTGCATTTTTCCCGAATTTTTCTGTGTAACTGCCCAGGTTCGGATTGAGTGTCCGGTCTAAATTTCCGTGGTCAATAATGGCACCACCAAACGAAGTAGCTCCGCCTGAAATATGTTTGGTGGTGGAGATTACCTCGATGTTTACCCCAAAATCAGCCGCGCGAAAAACATTGGGCGGCGTAATCGTACTGTCAGCAATCAACGTAATGTGGTGCTTTTGGGCGATCCGGGCAAGCATTTCAATATCTGCAATGTCGAGCTGAGGATTGGTCACCGTTTCAAAATAAATGGCACGGGTGTTTTTATCGATCAGTTTTTCAATTTCCTTTTCGTTGCGAAGTTCCGAGAAGCGGCATTCCAGCCCAAATTCAGCAAGTGTTTGGTTAAACAGGGCATAGGTGTGCCCAAACAGGCGGCTCCCGCTGATAATGTTATCTCCGGCTTTGGTAAGAGCTAAAACGGTATTAGAGATGGCAGCCATGCCCGAACTGAGTGCAATTACTCCGTTGCTGCCTGTGAGGGCCTTTAGTTTTAGCTCGAAATATTCCACCGTGGGGCTCGACGTACGCGAGTATACATGGGCGATGTATTCTCCCTTAAAATTCGCTTCAATTTGTTCTGCTGAGTCAAATTCGAATGCTACCGCTTCGTACAATGGCATATGCAACGCATTGTGCGGATCGGGTTTGGGATAAGGCACATTGAGGGAGGTGGTTGTAAAGCCGGCTTGTTTCATTTTTAAATTTTTACAAAAAAACAATTCAATAACATAAAAGTTTTTTAAAGATAGAGTATTTGTTGGTATGATTTTTGCGATTTGAACGCAGGTTTTAAATAATAATTAAACAGCATTTATTGAACCTTATAAGACCATGGCGCCCCCCGCCGTGGTCTTTCTCTTTTTTCTCCGGTTTGTTTTGAAATCATATTTTCGTATTGCTCTGTGTCCAAGTCGTTTGGTCTGTTTGTCTGGTGAATTCAAGGTGTCCACTTCTGTATGATGAGCAGATTTTTTGGTGATTTCAGAAAGCTTTCTGGAGTGTTTCTTTATCTTTATAAAAAAACAAGCATGAAGAAATTTTTGCCAAAACTCGTTCAGGACGATCCGTGGCTGGAACCGTACTCAGGGGTAATTTCTGATCGTATGATTGTTGCGGAGAGGAGACAAAAGGAATTAACCGGCGGAAAAAGTTTGTATGAATTTTCTTCCGGTCATTTGTATTTTGGGCTTCACAAAACAACCCGCGGTTGGGTTATTCGGGAATGGGCACCCAATGCAACCTTCATTTATTTGGTAGGTACTTTTAACGAATGGAAGGAACTCACGGAATATTCGTTTACGCATGTTGGCAACGGCGTTTGGGAGTTGCGGTTGGAATCCGGCGCACTTCAGCACGAAGATTTATATGCACTACATATTCACTGGGCGGTAAACTTCGGGAAACGTATTCCGGTGTGGACAACCCGCGTGGTTCAGGACAAGGATACCCATATTTTTAATGCGCAGGTTTGGGCGCCGGAATTGCCTTACGAATGGAAAAATCCCGGATTTGAGAGAACGGAAGAACCGCCTCTTGTTTACGAAGCCCATGTGGGAATGGCAGGAGAAGAACCGCAGGTTCATACCTACAATGAGTTTCGTGAACGGATGTTGCCGCGCATCAAAACCAACGGATACAATACCATTCAGTTGATGGCGGTTCCCGAGCATCCCTATTACGGAAGTTTTGGCTATCACGTGTCCAGCTTTTTTGCTCCGTCGTCGCGTTTTGGAACGCCCGACGAATTAAAGCAACTTATTGATGAAGCTCATGCAATGGGGCTGGCGGTGATCATGGACCTGGTACATTCGCATGCCGTGAAAAATGAAGTGGAAGGATTAGGGAATTACGATGGAACCCGCTTTCAGTTTTTCCACGACGGGCCCAAAGGCGAACATCCGGCATGGGATTCCTATTGCTTTAATTACGGGAAAAGCCAGGTAGTACATTTTCTTCTGTCGAATATCAAGTATTGGCTCGAAGAGTTTAAGTTCGATGGATTTCGCTTCGACGGCGTTACCAGCATGCTGTATTTTAACCACGGTCTGGATATCGCCTTTACCAATTACGCTGATTATTTCGGGGCCAATGTGGATTACGATGCCGTTACCTATTTTAAGCTGGCCAATAAACTGATGAAAGAAGTAAACCCGAAATCGCTTTCGATTGCCGAAGATATGAGCGGAATGCCCGGACTGGCTGCGTCCGTTGAAAGTGGCGGCCTGGGGTTTGATTTCCGGATGGCAATGGGAATGCCCGATTTCTGGATCAAAGTCATCAAGGAAAAATCAGATGAGCAGTGGGATGTAGGCGATATTTTTTACCAGTTGACTTCCAAAAGACTCGACGAAAAAGTGGTGAGCTATGCCGAATCACACGATCAGGCTCTGGTGGGTGATAAAACCATTATTTTCCGACTGATCGACAAGGAAATGTATTTCAGCATGCGGAAAGACCAGCCGAATCTGACAGTTGAACGCGGAATTGCCTTGCATAAAATGATCCGCCTGGCCACTGCCAGCTCGGCGGGTGGGGCTTACCTTAATTTTATGGGAAATGAATTCGGACATCCGGAGTGGATCGATTTTCCACGCGAAGGAAATAACTGGTCGTTTAAGCATGCCCGCCGGATTTGGAGCATTGCCGACGACCCCGAACTCAAGTTTCACTGGCTATACGATTTTGACAAGGAGATGATTGCCCTGATCAACGAAAACAAGCTGCTGACCATTCCTTCGGTTGATTTGGTGTTGGAAAACAAGCCGGATAACGTGCTGGCTTTTCACCGCGGACTGTTTTTATTTGTGTTCAATTTCAATCCTCAGCATTCCTACACCGATTACGGCATTCCGCTGGGTGTCGGAAAATACCGGATTGTATTGAATACCGATTCCGGGAGGTTTGGAGGCAACGATCTGGTGGATGAAGACATTAGCTATTACACCTTGCCCAATGGCGGGGTTGACAGTCAGCATTATTTAAAACTTTATTTGCCGGCCCGAAGTGCACTGGTGTTTAAAAAAGTGGATATTCCGAAAGCAAAGTAAATGCGGGGAGCAAAATTTCAAACATACGTAGACATACCCCATTATCAGCATAAAGCGGGGTACCAAAAGAGAAGTGTTTTTATCGGCTCCTGTTTTACTGAAAATGTGGGAAACAGGATGCAGGCACTGACATATCCGGTGGATATTAATCCTTTTGGAATTCTTTACAATCCATCTTCGGTGGGAAACGCGCTGCAGTTGTTGCTGAATGAGAAAAAGTTTAGCGCCGGTGAGCTGTTTCAGCACAACGGCATCTGGCATAGTTTTCTGCACCACGGCCGGTTCTCATCAGTTGATC
>JBKDZK010000665.1:0-2814 GCA_047971205.1 Draconibacterium sp. | reverse complement strand
CTGAAAAAACCAGAGGATTGGTATGCTGCGAAATTTAAGGAGCAAGAGGTAGCAATGGTTTCTTAAGAATTTCTGTTGCTTTAAACTGGATAATAGAATCAACCATCATGGAAAAAATTGTTAGTAGGAACAATTTACTGGTGCCATTTTGGTTGGTTCTAACCCAAAATTTGTTGTGAAAATTACCTTTTTAAGGTTCCAAGCTTATCAAAAAGGGTGTAATCTTTTTAAATTATATGTAAAGCTCGTAAAACCCGCAGCGAAACAGAGGAAGGAGAAAATGTAGAGGCTTAGAAATAATCTGCGTACATATTTATAATTGCTAATGAAAAGAGGCTGTCTCATAACTAAAAAGACAGTCTCTTTTTTTTGCCCCAAATTTTTAGAGATTCCATCACCTTTAAAGTGTTGGCCACAAAACCGTTTTTATTTTGGTCATATCGTGCCAGGATCTGACTTTTCAAGGTCATATTAAGGAAGAAAAGACCAGAGTTGTGAAGTTTATGCCACTTTAATGGCATTCATTTTCTTAAGGTTTATTGCCAGAGATAGTAAACCTGTCTCCACCTCTATTTTTTCATGTCCCCGAAGTAAAAAACGTTTAAATCCTTTATTCTGTTTTAGGTTTCCAAATGCAGCTTCAACATCCACAGGTCTCTGACTTCTGTGTTTAATCCCCTCTTCTGATGTTAACATTTCTCTGGCTTTATTTCTCAATTGGTTGAGCCTGTGATTAACCTGTATCGTCCGATTTCCCTTGGCTTTGTGACAGCTACCTTTAAGTGAGCAAGCATCGCAATTGCGTGCCTGGTAAACATGGGTCTTCTTCTCATATCCGGCATCACTTTTTTCAGTTTTAATATATTGAAGCTTCATGGGTTGTCCCATCGGACAATAATATACATCTGCATTTGTATTGTAAGACAGGTTATTGGGATGAAAATCGGAATAAGCTTTGTTCCCTTTCTTTTGTTCTTTATGGAAGTAATTGTATTTGACAAAGGGTGCTAAGTTATTTGCCTCAAGAAAATTGTAGTTTTCCTCTGAGCCATATCCCGAGTCGGCACAAACATTTTCTATTTTGCCCGGATACATTCCTAAGATCTGCTCTAAATGCGGGATAAACGTTTTTGTGTCGGTAGGGTTATGATGGTTCGAATAGTTAATAATGAATTGGTTTTGGGTACTGAATTGTAGATTGTAGCCTGGTTTGAGTTGACCATTTTTCATGTAATCATCCTTCATGCGCATGAATGTGGCATCCTTGTCTGTCTTGGAGTAACTGTTTCTCTCACCCAGTTTTTCGAGCTTTTCCTCGTTCTTTTTCAGGTTGTTTACGTAGTTCTTCTTCGCATAATTTAGCTGTTGCCTTTTTTTTTATTTATTTTCTTGTCCTGCAAAGCTGCATTAATGGTTGTGATAGTTTGTTCTACCTTTTCAGGATCAATGTTCGTTAGGTCGGGTTTGCTTACATTGGCCATATCTTCCCTGGCAACTTGTTCTGTGTAGTCCCAAAGTTCGTCCAGTCGCTCTTTCATGCGCTGGATATTCTTTTGAATGGCTTTGCCCCAAACAAATGAGAACTTGTTGGCATTGGCTTCAATCTTGGTGCCGTCAACATAGATGCTCTGCAAGTCAATGTGTCCTGATTCTACCAGCAACAGCACTACTTGACTGAACACTTCCTTCAAAACTCCTTTGAGTCGGCTGCTGCGAAATCGGGCAATGGTATTGTGATCTGGCTTCTGCATCCCTGATATCCACATAAAATGAACATTTTCAGATGCTGCTTGCTCTATTTTTCGGGAGGAATATATGTTGCACAGATAGGCGTATACCAATAATTTCAACATCATTTTGGGATGATAGGCTTTTGCGCCGGTATGGCTGTATTTGGCTATGATACTATCAATCTGGATTCCATCAATAACGTTGCTTATCGTGCGGACTGGATGATCCATTGGTATGAAATCGGATAAAGACGGAGGAAAAAGCATCGTCTGATCCTGATCGTATGATTTGAAATTAACTTTTACTCTCATGCTCTAAGATAATATTTCTTCACGCATGATTATACAAAAGTAAAAGGCCATCTCATTTGAGACAGCCTCTTTTTTGTGTCTGGTTATTTATGAGAAAAGCAGGCGAGTGGGCTAAGCTTTGTTGTTTGATTATTTAGATGTCATAATCGGTATAGCCAACCGTAAAGCTATCATTACCGCTGGAGTGTTCCTTTTTATTTTGATTGTTTTATTTGTTTCATACCACTTGTAAGTCCTTCCTGACCACCTGGCAATATCACATTCCTGTCCGGGAAGTCTTACCCCAATGTCTGGGAAGCCAAACATCCTGTCCGGGAAAGCATTTCTCTGTGCCCGGGAACGGGTTCGACTTCGACTTGGTAGGGAAGCACTTCCTCCTGTCCGGGAAGAGTTGCCGCTTGTCCGGGACCTTATAAATCAAATGATTAAAGTGCAAAGAAAATCGATCTATTACAGTATGCGACCTAAGATTTTGTCCATTACCCAGGCAGTATGACTGGCTGATTTTCCTGTAGATGGATGATTAAGCTTTCCAAGCAAGTGTTCTCTCATATTTTGAACATGATATAGTTGTATGTTTTCAGGATTCTCGATGAATTCTTCTCGAATACCGTTTTCATTTTCTAGTTGGATAGGTAGTTCATCGAAAACGGAAAATGTCATTTTTCCTTTACCTCCATAAATTTCAACCTTATCTTCTCGGGTGTTACAGCCAAAATTCCAGCTTCCGGTTCCGGTTATTCCATTCTGGTGTATCCAACAAGCTGCGATG
>JBKDZK010000664.1:0-1896 GCA_047971205.1 Draconibacterium sp. | reverse complement strand
TGCGACCATCACCAAGTTGCAAAACCAGGTGAAGCTTCTGAAAAGTGAGATAGGACAATAGAACTCGTAAGCCAGATAAATCAAAAGCCCTGCAATTTTGCAGGGCTTTTTTGTGCGGAAGAGTCAACCTAACTGCTGTTTATTGTTCTATGAAAAAAACTGCAATGATTATTTGTCGTTGTTTTGAACGATCAGCTGCTCTTTGGCTCTCATAAACCATATGCGGTCACTTACCTCGTAATATAGGTCCTTCACCTCCGGGTTTGAAGCAGCTTCTGCCTTGGTGTAGGGGAAGTACGGAACAATGTAATCATCTCCTTCTTCCCAATTGGCCGGGGTGTAAACGTACATGCGGTCGGTTGTTTGAAGTGCCTGCACCAATCGTACAATTTCCTGCATATTTCGTCCAACCTGAACGGGGTAGAAGTTAATGGCTCTGACTACGTTTTTGTCGTCGATAATGAATACGCCGCGAATATCGCGGTTGGTGCTGGTGGGTTCGTGCAGCATACCGTATTTTCGCGAGGCAACGCCATCCACATCCTCAATCAGCGGGAAATGAATGTCGATTTTGCCATGGTTTTTGTAGTTAATATCTTCCAGATGAGCTTTCCACATATTGTGTACAGCTACATTGTCGGTGGAAATTACAGCCACTTTAACACCCAATTTGTCGAACTGGGGCTGAAGATTTGCCAACTCCAGTAACTCGGAAGAGCAAACGGGTGTGAAATCTGCCGGGTGGCTAAAGAGAACTTTCCAACTGGTGCCAAAATCGTCCGGAAATGTAATTTTTCCGTCAGTAGATTGAGCTTTGATGCTGGGAGCTTTAGAACCGATAAGAGGAATTTGGTTGCTTTCTGCCAGAACTGTCCCCGCAACAAGGACGACAGCCATTACGGCTAGCATTAATTGTTTCATGACTTTGAGATTTAATTGTTTAATGTACCGCTGCAAGTTACGATGTGGGAATCATCCCGGATAATGCTGTAAAACATTAGCAGCTTGGTCTGAATTTTATAGTACTGGTATTTAGAAACACATTAAAACTCAAATATTTCAAATCGAAAGAAAAATTAGGTATTTTGCGTCAAAATAAAAGAATAAAGTACCTTTAAGTGTTTAAGTATAGTATAATGCAGGTGATCAGTTTTGTTCTGCATTAACAAAAATTAGCAATCTTATCGAATTCGGTGTACCAACATTCAAAAAATTACTATTCAAGACCGTAGTCGATTTTGAAGAGTTGGTAGTATTCAACAATGGAAGCCCGAACCTGGTACTCGGAAGCTGTGTAGGGAAGTACATTCTGCCCGTTGAACCATACCATAAAGGTGTCGGCATAGGCTTCATTCAGTCCGGTTAGTTTTATCACCATTTCCTTGTTGTAATTCAAGGCATGCATCTCCCAGTTGCGCATCACGGCCATGTCCTCGCGTACGGCACGTTTCCGTTTTTCCTTTTTACTAAGGTGGTACTGCCAAAATGAAACAGGATTGAAAAAAGCAGCCAGTACCGGAGGCTTTTCATTAAATGCATCTCCACGTAACTCAGGTGGAATCACCGTTGGCTGTCCGTGTTCAAAATAATCAAGTTGCCGCGATTGCCCTTCCACTGTAACTTCTCCTACACGGTAGAGAACAGGGTCCATGTAAAAATCGAGAGTTTCGAATCCGGTGTAGTAAGATGGTATTTTGAGGACTGTTTTCTTGTAGCCGACCGACGTTACTTCAAGGCTGTCGATGTTCAGCATTTCCAGTGAAAAATAACCGTCGTTGTTGGTAATGGTTCCGCTGTGGTTCCGATGCAGTACAATGTTGGCATAAGGGACGGCCGAGCTGTCGGCTGTGCTTAACAACCTTGCCTTTAGCTCAATCAACATTGGATCGACAGAGG
>JBKDZK010000663.1:0-4912 GCA_047971205.1 Draconibacterium sp. | reverse complement strand
CTTTAAAAGTTTTAACCTCAGTATATAAAGCTGCTTTCAGGTCAGGTTCATTTGATGTTACACCGGGAGAAACATTCACTTTCAGTATTGATGTAATGGACACAACATATGTAAGTAAACTGCGCTGTTATTTTTATTTCAGGGATAATTGCGGCAATGAGTTGGAAAGCACCAGTGAGTATAGTGTCGATTCCAATGATTGGGAATCCATTGTGATTAGCGGCACCGTTCCTGGTGGAGCCGTTACCGCAGATGTTAAATTTAAGGTTTACGATAAGGTTGGCCATGCTTTATTTGTCGATAATGCTTCGTATAGGGAAGGTGCAGGGGAGAATATTCTTCCAAATCCATATTTCGAATATTGGCAGGATATTTTTGCCCCCTGGATAAGGTACGACAGTCAGACTGTATCCAATGGCCCAGAAGTAAAAGTTACTTTTTCAACCAATGGAACTGCAGGAAACGTTTATTTAGTTCCGGATACGCTTTCTGAATATACACAGGCCAGTTTAGATGCTCTTGTAACAGAACAAAAAGCAAATAAAGCTGCGTTAAGTACAGATCCGGAGCAGTTGGAAATAGCTACTTCTTCCTTGATTTCGGGAGCATATAAATTAATTATAATAGACGGTGCCGGAAATATTTCGGATGAATTTGTGGCTTGCCTGGATATAATTGAATTTGATAATGTTCCTCCGGTTGTTACAGCGGCTACACAGGAGGCAACCACTTCTGAAGGACAATATGTTCTTGCCCAGAGTAACGAATTGGGCTGGGTATATATTATAATGGATGGAGAGCCGGCAACCCGCGTAACTGAATTGGAAGCGGCTATTATGGCACAAAAAGGAGCGAAATCAGAAGTGGGAGCAGTTGATACAGATACCCAGATTTCAACGGAAAATCTTGCCGACGGAACCTACTATGCTTATGCAGTTGATGAACAATTTAATATTTCGCTGAAAGGTGATAACCAGATTATTATTACGTATCCTGTGGGAATTAAGGATATGGCAGAAATGGGGGTAAATGTTTATCCAAACCCTGTAACCAATGTTTTAAATATTTCCCAGGCTCAACAGATCAATAAGTTTGTAGTAACAAATATTTCAGGGCAAATAGTAGAATCTTCTGTAAATCAGAGTTCAATTATCCAGGTTAATACCTCTGCATACTCACCTGGCATTTACTTCCTTCAAATTTATTCGAAAGATGGGGCAACTGGCAAATTAAAGTTTGTAAAACGATAAATAAGAAATTCTCTTAGCGCGCTGTACACAGAAAATCATAGCCGAAAATCAGAACATGTGGTAATTCCGGCTATGTACTTCAAATAAATTTTTAAGAAGATTGATATCCCATGATGTTTAGACTATTAAAACAAAAATTCCTCCTGGTTTTATTCCTCCTTGTTGGTTCCTTCGGTGTAACGCAAGCACAAAACTGTGTTATTAAAGGATTATTGCTGGATAAGAACACAAATGAACCTTTAAGTTTTGCCAATATTGCTGTTAAGGGAACCCAAATAGGAACAGTATCTGATTTTGAAGGGAAATATACATTAACAAATATTGAGGCAGGGAAACATGTAATCCAGATATCCTATGTGGGATATAAGGCAGAGGAAAGAGAAATTACATTAACCAGCGGACAAGTTTTAATTTTGGATGTTGCGATGACGATGGACGCTATAATGGCTGATGAAGTTGTGGTTACGGCACAGGCCATGGGGCAGGCCTCCGCTATCAACCGTCAATTATCGTCCAATACCATAATGAATGTGGTTTCGAAAGATAAAATTCAGTCGTTACCCGATCAGAATGCTGCCGAATCATTGGGGCGTCTGCCTGGCATGGCAGTGGTTCGCGATGCCGGAGAAGGGACCAAACTTGTGGTTCGGGGGCTATCACCAAAGTTTAATTCCATAACCGTGAACGGAGAACGAATTCCTTCAACAGACTCCGAAGACCGTTCGGTTGATTTAAGTATGATATCTTCTGACATGCTGGAAGGCATCGAAGTGATAAAAGCACTTACCCCTGATAAAGACGGTGATGCCATAGGCGGGTCGGTAAATTTTGTGGTGAAAAAAGCGCGCAAAAACTGGCATGGAACGGGTTTAGTCCAAACTGGCTATAATGGCCATGAAAAAAAATACGGGCAATATAAAGCAAGCCTTTCTGCCAGCAACCGTTTTTTTGACAATAAACTGGGGGTTATTTTAGGATTTAATACTCAAAAAGCCGATAGAAGCTCTGATAAGCTGGATGGAGACTATTTGTTTGGTCGCGAAGGAGAAACCGGTGCAATTATCAACATGCGCACATTAAACCTGACCGATCGCCTTGAAAAGCGATATCGTTATGGAGGCAATGTAACCATGGATTATGAGTTGAAAAATGGTGCTATCATGTTTAGCAGTATCCTTGCCCGGACAGATCGCAGTGAAGTTCAACGCAGGCGGAGGTACCGGATAGAATCAGCTTACCAGGAGCATGAAGCCAGAACACGTGAGATAAATACCACCATGTTAACCAATTCGTTAACAGGGGAGCATAATTTGGGATTTGTCGATATCGACTGGCGGTTATCTTATGCTAAAACGAACAATGAAACGCCCTATTCACATCGTTCCCGATTCAGGGAACTTGGTGCTTATAATAGTGATTTAATTGAAGATCAGGGGCCTGCATTTATTCCGGAGGGGGCAAAAAATAATATCGACGAAACCTATTTTCTGGAGGCGTATTTAGATGATGAATCGGTTATGGATAAAAATTACACCTCGCAAGTCGATTTTAAATTTCCATTTAAATGGAGCGATGAAATTTCGGGTTACATAAAAACCGGGGCGAAATACAGGGGAAATGAACGGGATCGCGATTTTAACCGCCGGGTAACTCCTTTTGGAACGATTGATAAACTTGCAGTGGATAATCCGGACCGTTGGACTGTAACAAGAGATGGGAAAATACAGATGTCGAATTTCCTTGGAGGATTTGATCCCGGAAACTTTCTTGACGGGCAGTATGATTTTGGACCGGGGTTAGATGTGCAAAATATTAATGATTTTGGGGAAGAATTTGAATCCATATACCTGACGGACGGAACCTACGATCTTGAAGATTACACCGCCAGTGAAAAAATTATTGCCTGCTATATCATGGCAGAATTTAACGTTGGCAAGAAGTTTAGGTTTATTCCCGGTGTTCGCTTGGAAGCAACTCAGAACGATTATAGGAGTGTTTACGGGACCCCGGTGAAATTTGGTGATTATGGAACCGGGATTGTGGAAGCAAAAGATACTACCGGAAGACGAAATTATAATGTTTTTCTTCCTATGTTTCAATTGCAGTATAAACCAACCGATTGGTTTGATGTGCGAATGGCTGCCACAAATACCATATCGCGTCCCAACTATTTCAACCTGGTTCCGTGGGAAAGGATACGGAATTCGGAAAGTACCATTGAACGGGGTAACCCGGATTTAAAAAATACTTCTGCCTGGAATTACGACCTCTTTTTATCATTTTATAATAAATTGGGGTTATTTACTATTGGCGGGTTCTACAAAGAACTGGACAATATAGACTATATCCGGAGCAGCAGGATTACCGAAGCCGGCACTTACTTTGGATATACCATTATACAACCTGTGAATGCAGATGTACTGAGCACTGTAAAAGGTATTGAAATTGATTTACAGACAAACCTGCGCTTTCTTCCATCTCCCTGGAACGGCATTTTAATAGGAGCCAATTTCACCATTATGGAGTCAAAAACATATTACCCGCTTTTTGATATTGGCCGGAACCCGGATACCGGATATGCCTATATAATAGATACGGTAAGAGTAGGGCCTATGCCGGGGCAGGCAGAAAAATTGGCAAATGTGTCGGTGGGGTACGAAAGAAAAGGTTTCTCGGCCAGGCTGTCAATGGTTTACCAGGGCGAAAGCCTTGCCGTGGTTGGCACTCGTGCCGAACTGGATGGATATACCGATAAACTGTTCCGAATGGATTTGGCCATTCAACAAAAATTTGGCAAACGATGGAGTTTGTATGTAAATGTGAACAACATGACAAACAGCGCCGATAAATCATACCTGGGTATTAAGAAGTACCCAACTGCCGAAGAATATTTTGGAATGACCGCTGACTTTGGGCTTAGATTTAAATTTTAAGTCCCCATTTATTTTGATGACATTTTATACTTAAAACGCTGATCATGAAAAAATTTTTAGTTAAACCTGTTTTTTTTATTTCGATGGTTTTGTGCTTCGGGGTAACCATGGCGCAAAATGTGGTGAAAGTATCTCCGGGATTTGCTACCTTAAATAATGCCATTGCAACCGAGGCGGCCAAAGGAGTGGAAATTGTGTCAAATACAATTTTTGAACTGGAACGGGATGGTGATTATTTATTGAACGGGTCTGTCCAGAACGATGGCTTTGCGTTAAATATCAGGGCAGAAGAAGGAAATGGTGATCGTCCAAAATTAATCCCTGCAGTAGCTTCCGGAGGAGAATCAGAAAGGCCATTCCGTTCAAGGGGGGATTTGTCAATTAAGGGACTTCATGTTACCAATAAAGATGAACTCGGCAGGGTTAACCTGCGCATAATCAGGTGCTCGGCTGACAATATCACCATTAAGGTCGATGATTGCATTCTGGATATGGATAACCAGTCTGCTATTCGCCTTGATAACGATAACATTTCCATATTCCTGACAAATACGACGATATCGAATATTGGTCTGCCTTCAGATCCTGCAAATGGCAGAGGTATTGACGACCGGGGAAATGATATCGACAGCCTGGTCATTGAAAATTGTACGTTCTACAATATTACCAGCCGTATTTTACGTGATGATGGCGGGATAATTAATTATTGCCGGATTAATCATAACCACT
>JBKDZK010000662.1:0-8665 GCA_047971205.1 Draconibacterium sp. | reverse complement strand
CGAGTCTCAGCATGTTGGCGCCGTCCGATTTTGCCACTGCCGGATTCGGGTGTGTTTCAATAAAAATGCCGTCAACACCCACTGCAATTGCTGCACGCGCCACTGTTTCTATCAGTTCGGGTTTGCCTCCCGTAACTCCGCTTGATTGGTTGGGTTGCTGCAGCGAATGGGTGATGTCCATCACTACGGGAACATTCATGGCCTGCATTTCGGGTATTCCCCGGTAATCTACCACCAGGTCCTGGTAACCGAAAGTTGTTCCGCGCTCTGTAAGTACAACGTTGCTGTTGCCGCTGTCGATGACTTTATTGACTGCAAATTGCATGGCTGCCGCAGAAAGAAACTGTCCCTTTTTAATGTTTACCACTTTCCCGGTTTGGGCCGCTGCCACCAAAATATCAGTCTGGCGGCAAAGAAATGCCGGAATCTGAAGCACGTCCACGTATTCGGCTGCCATGGCAGCTTCTTCTGCGTTGTGGATATCGGTAACCACCGGAATGTCAAAAGTATCCGCTACTTTTTTCAGAATTTTTAGGGCTTTTTCGTCCCCGATACCCGAGAATGAATCGATGCGCGAACGGTTGGCTTTTCGGTAGGAACCTTTGAAAATGTAGGGAATTTGTAATTGGTTCGCGATGGTTACAATTTTCTCCGCGATTTCCAATGCCATTTCTTCGCCTTCAATAGCACAGGGGCCGGCCATCAAAAAGAAATTATCTGAGGCCGTATTTTTGAGTTGCTTGATTGTCGGAATCATATCTAAAATGTTAGTGCTCAAAAGTAGCAAGAAATTTACAAATGCGTTTGATTTGTTTCTGAACTGCATTTCACGAAAAGCGAAATTTCAGTTGCTACTCCGAAAGGCTCCGGTTGGTGCTTTTGTAGATGTTTTGAATGAGGGAATACATGAGTGCCGTAGACCAGCCGATCAGCATAATACCGTTGATGGCTTCAAACCCCGATAGCATCCTCCACTCGGAGCTAATCGTTAAATCGCCGTAACCAAGCGTAGTGAAGGTCACGATCGAGTAGTAAAAGATATCTCCAAAATTACTGAAGTCAACATTGGTTTTGGGAAGAATTTTAATGCAAATTGCCCAGGTAAGTGCATGCGTCAGATGCAAAAGTGTCAGGTATAGAAAAGAGAAAATCAGAAGGTTGAATGATCTTATTCCGGATAAGTTATTATTCCATTTAGAAATAATTTGTTTGGTTTTACGCAGCCAAAACATACTGGCAGCCGCCTGTATCACCACATTGAGAGCCACAATCAGAAAACCAATGATAATAATTTTAAACATTCATGCTTTGTTTCGTTTGCATTCGTGTACCGGTATCGATCGCAGTTATTGCTTGTTCAATCGTTGCAATGGATTGGTTATTCGATATTTAAAACTAGTGATTTTCTGATATCAAACCTTGTGATTGCCCTAAAAAGTGATGCGGTAATTTAGGATTCAAAAGTATAGGGGGTATAAAAACACAAATGGGAACTATTCTTTGACAAATAGGTCCCATCCACTTCCAAACAACCGGAGTTGTTTATGGTGCCAGGCTACGGTTATTACGACTGGCCGCTGCTTGTTTTTGCAAACAAACCCTAACCCTTTACCTGCCGGTTTAGCTTTCTACGGCTGAACCTTTGGGTAGTTCATTCGGCATTCGCGTTTACCTTCCTGAACGAAGTGTCTCACAGTGTATGGCTGTCTTCTTCCTTGCGGATTGGTACAGTGTCATCAGTAAACTTCGGTTTCCCGGTTGTACTGAGCAGTGCTGCATTGAAAAAACCGAGGTTTTTTTGGCATTCTGCCCGGAGACCCAATCTTGAAAGAACTTCTGGAGATTCTCTCAGATGATTGCCTGAACTTTGACATTCCAGATTATCTTGTTCAAACTTCGGCTTTCCATTGTGCCGTCCCGAAGGATGGTTCGAATTGACTCCGGATTCAGCTAAGAAACTTTTGCCTTTTCCACAATTTTCGGCGGTCATTTATCGCTCACCTGATATTTCAAATTTACAACGAAAAGTGAAAAAAGCAAGTGATTTACAACGGTTTATATTCACTGTGAATCAACCGGAGATATTAACAATTGTTGATAACCGGCTTGTTCTCTGAATGGCTTATTTTATCCATATCCACTGGAAATTTAGCGGTTCATTTGCACCTGGCTCTACTTGCATTTCTATTTCATAAAGGCCCGGTTCCGGAAAATGAATGCTACCCAAACGGTGCGACTTGTATGCCTCAATGTGCCAGTTTTCGTTGGGCTCACCCACTGTTAACCCGGTGGGGTGTATGTCTTTTTCCAGGGTTGTTTGAGAGGTGTGAATCGTGATTTTCCCCTTAACTTCTTTTCCCTGATAGCTGTAGGAAGCATCCACAGTTTTTTCTCCGGCTTTATCCACGAATATTTTCCATTTGAAGGTTTGGGGTTGGGATACAAGCACATGTGCAGGTATGGTTTCGTATTTCGATGGAGCTACAATTTCAAGATTATCCGGCTTCGGACTTTGGTTCCCTGGAAGCAATGAATAACCACCATCAACGGTTTTGGCAACAATGCCGTCTACCGCTGCCGGGCGCTGTTTGTATTCGAGTACCACCACCGAAACATAGGGATCGGGCTGATCGTTGGGCAGCGAGACTTCAGTGTAAATACTGTTGTGAGAGAAGCTCAGCGATGCTTTGTCTTTATCGGCCAAAAGATAGGCCTTCTCCGGATTTCCGCTTACGCCGGTCAAATAAAGTTTTTTGTTCAGCGGCCAATTGTAAACGTGCAGGTAAAGTTTGAACAAATCGTCTTCCTGTTTGCAGGTGATCTTTCCCCAGTCGTGCTGGTCTTTGTTCAAATCAAAAGCCTGGGTGCCGTAAACTGCTTCTCCGTTTACTTTTAGCCATTCGCCCATTTCGAGCAGGCGTTGCGAAATCTCAAACGGCACATCTCCGTTGGCGCGTGGCCCAATGTTGAGCATGAAATTGCCGTTGAGGCTTGCATTCCCAATCAGGGCTTTTAGCAACGATGAGGTTGATTTCCATTGCGTATCTGAAGCATGAAAACCCCACGAATGTGCCACCGTACCAGGCGATTGCCACGGAAAGTCTTCTTTCTTGTCACCCAGTTGATTGTCGCCGAGTGTTTTAAAATCAATGTCCGGATCTTCTTCCATGGATAAACCAAGTCGGGAGTTGACCAAACATGCGGGTTGAAGTTCGCGGATCATGGTTTTTAGTTGTACCAGTTGTTCTTTGGTAATGATCGATTGCGAGTGGTTGATCCACATGTCGAACCAAATCAGGGAAATTTCGCCGTAGTTGGTAAGTAATTCGCGCACTTGCGGTATCACCTTTTCCTGCCAGTAGCGGTCGTACTCTTCTGCGCTGATGTTATAGATTTCCTTGCTGTGATCCCAGCCGCCGGGGTGTTCCCAGTCTACCCAGTGCGAATAATAAAGCCCCAGTTTTACACCGTGTTTTTTACAGGCTGCCGCTATTTCCTTAATGATGTCGCGCTTGGGCGAGGTATGATCTCCGAGGTCATAATCACTCACCTGGCTGTTCCACAAAGCAAATCCATCGTGGTGTTTGGCGGTAATGGTAAGGTATTTCATTCCGGCATTTTTTGCCAGAATAACCCACTTTTCAGGATCGATGCTATCCCAGTCGAAACGATCGAGTAACTGCAGGTATTCGTCGCGGTCGATCTGGTTTCGGTAATAAATCCATTCGGCATAATCGTTTCCGTGACGGAGTTTTTCACCTTTCCAATAACCTTCGGTAGCACTGTAAAGCCCCCAGTGAATAAACATTCCAAAACGGGCATCGGTAAACCATTGGGCTCGTTGGTTGGTATCTTTTTGTGCAAAAAGCTGAAGGCTAAAAACAAGTAATAGTCCGGTTATAAAAGTGGTCTTCATTGGTTTTGGTTTGATTGTTTTTACGAAAGCCGGGATTTAAAATCGTGGTAAGAAAACTTCCGAACTATTTTTAACTCATCGTTTTCAGTCCAAATAGCAATGGCCGGGTGATTCACCCCGTTGAACATGGTGGTTTTTACTATGGTGTAATGAATCATATCCAGGAACACCAGTTGCTCGCCAATTTTTAGTTCGTGGCCAAAATCATACGCTTCCATAAAATCTCCGGCCAGGCAACTTCCGCCGCCTAAACGGTAAAGGTGTTTGCTTTCATTTGTTGGGTCGCTTGCACCTGTTATTTTCGGACGGTAGGGCATTTCCAGCGTGTCGGGCATGTGTGCAGTAAACGAAACATCCAGGATGGCCGTTTTTACCCCTTTGTGCTCAACAATGTCCTGAATGGTGGAAACAAGCACTCCGGTTTCCCAGGCAATGGCGCTTCCCGGTTCCAGTATAACTTTTACATCGTATTTTTCGCGGAAGGTTTTTAACAGGTTGATCAGGTGGTCGTGATCGTAACCTTTGCGTGTCATTAAATGACCGCCGCCCATGTTTACCCATTTAACTTTGTGCAGGTATTTGCCAAAGTTGGCTTCGAATTTCTCCAGCACTCTCTCCAGACTGTAGGAATCCGATTCGCACAAAACGTGGAAGTGAATACCTTCGATTCCTTCAGGCAGTTCATCCGGCATATTTTCAATGCCAATTCCCAATCGCGATCCCGCAGCACTTGGATTGTAAAGATCGGTGGCCACATCCGAGAATTCGGGATTCACACGGATTCCACACGATATTTTGTGGTCGGCCTGCAGGGTTTGGGCATGGTATTTTTCAAATTGCCGGAACGAATTAAAAACAATGTGGCTGCTGTATTCCATCAGCTCGTCAAACTCATTTTCGAGGTAAACCGGCGAATAGGTGTGTGCGCGCGTTTGCATTTCCTCGAAGCAAAGCCGTGCTTCGTTGAGCGAACTGGCCGTGGCGCCTTTCAGATACTCTCTTACCAGCGGGAAAGCGCTCCACATGGCAAAACCTTTAAAGGCCAGGATGATTTCAATTCCGGCTTCATTTTGTACCCGGTTGATGAGTTCGAGGTTTTTCCTCAGTAATTTTTCGTCCAGCACAAAAGCCGGGGAGGGAATTTCCTGGTAATTCAATGTTTCAATTTTAAGTAAAATGAATGATCCGTATTAATACTGAATTTTGTTATTTCATAGATGCCAAAACTCTCCCTCATTCCCTCTCTTTGCAAAGAGAGGGACGATCCGTCAGCTGACGGGTCAGGGTGAGTTGTCTCGCGGAAATATTCATATTTTATGTCATAAATATCGGTAATTAAGAGGAATACGGTATGCCCGGTGGCGAAACGGTTATTCTTATATGCTAAAAGGCAAAAGTGAAGCCAATCAGAATGGATAGAAAAAAGCCCCAAGCTTTTAACTCGGGGCTCGAAGCTTGTATCTTATTAAAGTTCCAGATCGCCGTTTATTTCTTCCTGCCACGGAAGTCCGAATTCTCCGATGCGTTCCATGAACGGATCCGGATCGAATTCTTCAACGTTGAATACGCCTTCGCCTTTCCATTTTCCGGTAAGCACCATCATGGCTCCCAGCATGGCCGGAACACCGGTAGTGTAAGAAACGCCTTGTGTGCCTGTTTCTTCGAACGCTTTCTGGTGGCTGCAGTTGTTCCAAACGTAGTACGATTTTTCCTGTCCGTCTTTAACACCTTTAATGCGGCAGCCAATCGAAGTTTCGCCGGTGTAGTTATCGCCCAGGTCGCCCGGGTTCGGAAGCACTTCTTTTAAGAACTCCAGCGGAATAATGTCAATTCCCTTGTATTTAACCGGATCGATGCGTGACATGCCAATGTTTTGAATCACACGCAGGTGAGTAAGGTATTCGTCGCCAAAAGTCATCCAGAAACGGGCGCGTTTCAAACTCGGGAAGTTTTTGGTCAACGACTCCAATTCTTCGTGATAAAGAACATACGAATTACGTGCACCGATATTTGGGTAGTTCAATGCTTTTTTAATTTCAAACGGTTTGGTTTCAACCCACTGACCATTTTCCCAGTAGCGGCCATTCTGCGTTATCTCACGGATATTAATTTCAGGGTTGAAATTGGTGGCAAACGCTTTCCCGTGGTCGCCGCCGTTACAGTCAACAATATCCAGGTAGTGCATTTCATCAAAATGATGTTTGGCTGCATAAGCCGTGTAAATGCTGGTTACCCCCGGATCGAATCCACAACCCAGTACTGCCATAATCCCTTTTTCCTTGAAGCGATCGTGGTAAGCCCATTGCCAGCTGTACTCAAATTTTGCTTCGTCTTTGGGCTCGTAGTTGGCGGTGTCGAGGTAGTTAACGCCGGTTTCCAGACAGGCATCCATAATGGGCAGGTCCTGATAAGGAAGCGCCACGTTAATAACGAGTTCCGGTTGGAAAGATTTAATCAGGGCAACGGTTTCTGCTACATTGTCAGCATCCAGTTGCGCGGTTTGAATGCGGCCTTTGCCTGCTTCTTTTGCAATTACATCGCATTTCGACTTTGTACGGCTGGCCAGCAAAATTTCTGAAAAAACTTCCGGATTGTCGGCACATTTACTGGCAACAACGCGGCCAACACCCCCGGCTCCGATTATTAAAACTTTACTCATCGTAATCTTCTGTTTAAAAAATTCCATTAAAAATACTGAACTTTAATTGAATGCCTGAACGATCTTTAGGATTTATTCCAAGCAGGGGGCAAATTAAATATTTTTTTTGATGCCAGATTCACCCATTCGGGAATGAACGAAATAAATTAAAGAGGGAAATTAATGGAAGAATAAGTTGAAAGTGAAATGAAGTTGTTACAAATTGCTGTTGCGACGGAATGTGAAGTTTTGGTTGTTTTTTATTTGTGTTGAATATCAGGTTTTTATCTTTGTGAAAGACCTTGTTTTATGTTTGTGAAGTTCATATTTCAATTTTTCAGACTCTGCTCAATAATTCTCGGGAAAAATGATTTTATTTGCGGTCAAAATAAAAACGAATAAACTCTTTATGGTTACGTAAAATGAAGAATAGCTATTTTGATTTGATTGAACAAAGCTACTACTTTCCGCAGGAAGGCTTTGATTTAAGAGACAACTACCTGACTTTTCACGGTATCTCTTTAAAATATCTGATTAAAAAGTACGGGACACCGTTTAGGTTCATATACCTGCCGAAGATCGGTGATCAAATCAAAAAGGCACGAAACCTTTTTAACAAGGCCATAAAGAAAAGTAACTACAGGGGGCGGTATTTCTACTGCTATTGTACCAAATGTAACCACTTTTCGCATGTGGTTGCCGAGGCCCTGAAACACAATGTCAACCTCGAGACTTCCTCTTCGTACGACATTGATCTGATTCTGTATCTGTTTCATGAAAAGAAAATAGATAAGAACCGTATTATTGTGCACAACGGATACAAAACCGAAGAGTACCTGACAAAAATTCTTTCGCTGCAAAAGCTTGGTTTCAAGAACAATATTATTGTACTCGACAGTATCAATGAGCTAACACGCATTGAAAAACTGGCCAACGGCGAAAAGGTGAAAATCGGTATCCGCATGGCGATCAACGAAGAATCGCAGTCGGCTTATTATACCTCGCGTTTGGGAATTCGTCATACGCAGATTCTCGACTTCTTTAATGAAAGGATCAAAGACAAGAAGAACATCGAATTGAAGATGCTTCACTTTTTTGTTGATTCGGGAATCAAGGACAGTCTTTATTACTGGGGTGAATTCCAGAAAGCACTGAAGTTGTACATCGACCTGAAAAAACAATGTGATAGCCTGGATTCGTTCAACCTGGGCGGAGGATTTCCGATTCGTAACCACCTTGGTTTTGAGTACGATTACGAGTACATGATCAAGGAAATTGTTTCGAACATCAAAACAGCCTGCGAAAACGAAAACCTTCATGAACCCGATATTTTTACCGAGTTTGGTAAATACACGGTGGGCGAAAGTGGAGCGATTATTTTTGAGGTGTTGGAGCAAAAGCAACAAAACGATACCGAAAGCTGGTACATCATCAACAACAGTTTGATGAATACCATCCCGGATGCCTGGTCGATTTTCGAGAAGTTTATTCTTCTTCCCATTAATAAGTGGAACAACGAATACAAACGGGCCAACATTGGGGGTATCAGTTGCGACCATTCCGATTACTACAACTCGGAAGACTTTAACCAGGAGGTTTTGCTGCCTTCGTATTCCGATAACGACAAAGAACCGCTTTACCTGGGGTTCTTCCACACGGGGGCTTACCAGGATGCGATCAGCGGTTACGGCGGTATTAAACACTGTCTGATTCCTTCTCCAAAGCACGTAATTATCGATCGTGACGAGAAAGGAAACATTATCGACTTTGTTTACCGGAACGAGCAGTCGGCACAGGATATGTTCAAAATCCTGGGTTACGCAAAAGAAATGGAGGAAAAAAAGAGCTTGGAAAAAACGAGCTAAGGTCTCTTTCGGGTAATATTCATTCAGTTAGTTGAATAGGGAAATAGTTGGGAAAGAAAGGTCCCGACCGGGTGATGTTTTGTCGTTTTGATACAACTTTTTCACCGGTGCCGTGTTTTTCTGTTTTCCCTTATATCCGCAAGTAAAAAAGAGTAAAAATCGGCAAGCCCTGTAAAAATAATGTTTACAAAGCTTTGCCGATTAAAATATTTTCACCTATTTGGGTGAAAAACATCATCGTTGATG
>JBKDZK010000661.1:0-6415 GCA_047971205.1 Draconibacterium sp. | reverse complement strand
TCTTCTTTCTTCTTTTGGCTTTTGTTCCCGTTATCCGCTTCCATTGCGCTGATGTTGTTGGTTGTGCTTTGCTCAAAGATACTCAATGTCCGGCATTTTGGTTCTTTGCCGCCTGCTATTTGGGGTATGATGGTTGCAAGGTGCAGGCAAAGGAAGATTGGATATTTCAGTCCTTCAATCTCATCAGTCCTTCAATGCCTTTGTAGAAATCAATGTATTTCCGGCAAGCTTCAATGGCCTCTTTTTCATGCCCTGATTTCAGGTAGATAAACATCCATTCGTAAAACTTGTCGGGTTCGGCACCTTCCACCCTTTCCGTTTTGCGGAACGACAAATCTTTGTTCCAGCGCACCACAAACTGGCTGATGTTGGACAGGTCGCGAAACTTGGCAGCCGGATCGTAGCCTTTCTCTTTTAATTGTTCCGTGAACTTCATGTGCCTGCTTATTTCATAATGGTAATTCTTAGTGAAACACAATGGACTACGTAATTAGAAGTCATTTGGTTATGTTTCGGGAACGACTGCCTTGTTGCTGTATTATGGCAATCGTCGGAATAATTTGTTACCTTTGAGAGCCTGGCAACCTGGTATTTTGTTGAGTGGTACTCCGTAGTGTTTTGTCCGCCTTTTGTTTGCGGATGTTCTGATCGCCAAAATTGTCTTCAAAAACCTTTTTCTGTTTAGACAAAGCGCCTGAAAACCGGGAGTATCCCAGCTAGCAGTGCACCGGTCAACCTGCACCACAAGAGTGCATCTGCCTGACCGGCTTCGAAAAAAGCATACCGTGAAATACGTGTCGTGCACCAACAGCAAAATACCTTGACAGAGAGAAAAAAATACATAAAATACAAGTGAATGGCTAGATCAATTTCGTATAACAAAAGAGAATTAGAAAAGAAAAGAGAGCAAAAAAGAAAAGAAAAGCTGAAACGTAAAGAAGAGCGCAAAGCCAATGCCGGTGGTAGCTCTCTGGACGATATGATCGCGTATGTAGATGAAAACGGCGTGATTACGACCGAAATGCCAACCGACGAGAAAAAGGCAGAAATCAAAGTAGAAGACATTGCAGTGTCGACACCTAAAAAAGAAGAGGTGGAAGATGTTCCGCTCATCGGGCGTGTGGAGCATTTCAAAGCCGACAAAGGCTACGGTTTTATCAAAGACACTGCCAGTACCGAAAAATATTTCTTTCATATTTCGGAAGCCTATCCTGAAATCCGCGAGGGAGCCATGGTTACTTTCGAACTGATAAAAGGTACCCGGGGATGGAATGCCGGAAACATTCAGCCGGCCTAAAGACCGGCCGTATCTTCGGGAAAATCTGCATCTTTGCCGGAAAGTAAAAGTGAATATGTCAGGTAAAATCAGGCGAATTGTCAGCACGGTCATTCCCGATCCGTTTATTGCCGGAATCCTTTTGATGATTTTGCTGGCCCGCATTTTCCCGGGAATCGGTGCCGAAGGAAGTGTTATCGAACTTCGTCAGCTTATCAAATACGGCATTACGCTGCTTTTCTTTTTCTACGGGCTGAAACTCGATCCGGCACGTTTAAAACACGACCTCGGAAACTGGCGGCTTCACGTTGTTATACAAGGCATTACTTTCCTGCTTTTCCCATTTTTACTGCTTTTGTTTTACCCGCTTTTCAGGGGGAGCGACCAGGAAATTCTGTGGCTTTCCGTTTTCTTTCTGGCAGCTTTGCCCGGCACGGTTTCGTCATCCGTAGTGATGGTTTCCATTGCAGGGGGAAATATTCCGGCAGCCATTTTTAATGCCAGCATTTCGGGGGTAATCGGCATCATTCTTACACCTGCGTGGATGGGGCTTTTTCTGGATCAGCAAGCCGGCTCTTTTTCGTTTGGCCCCGTTATTCGCGACCTTACATTGCAAGTGCTGGTTCCGGTTATTGTTGGGCTGATCCTGCATCGATACTGGGGAAACTGGGCCATGCGCAACCGGAAACGCATCAGCTGGTTCGACAAATCGGTGATTCTTGCCATTGTTTACCGCAGTTTTGGCGACTCGTTCACCAACGGCATTTTTACCAGTATTCCCGTGCATTCGCTCTTACTATTGTCGGCCGGTGTTATCGCCCTTTTCTTTGTGGTTTTTGAAGCCACCAAATACCTTACCCGCCGCTTGCACCTAAACCGCGAAGACCGGATCACCGTTTTGTTTTGTGGTTCCAAAAAATCGCTGGTTCACGGCTCGGTGATGGTGGGCGTTCTTTTTGCCGGAAGTACTTTGGGTAGTCTTTTCCTGGTTCCGGTGATGATTTACCATGCTTTTCAGTTGTTTTACATCGGCGTGGTGGCCGGAAAGTATGGCCGCGAAATTCAACATTAACCCCTTTATTTCCGGATAACTGCATTGTTTTGCAGAAGGCGGACATTCAAAAACAATTGCTATTATCCGGGTGTTTTCTATCTTTATCAAAAGAAAGAGCAATGCAGACAGAAAATTTAACAGCCCTCATCCAGGCCATTCCAAAAGCCGAATTACATTTACACATTGAAGGAACCTTTGAACCGGAGTTAATCTTTGCTTTGGCAGAACGAAACAATATTCCGCTAAAATACGCGGATGTTGAAGCGCTACGTAAAGCTTACGAGTTTAAAAACCTGCAAGAGTTTCTCGATATTTATTACCAGGGAGCCAATGTGTTGCTGCATGAACAGGATTTTTACGACCTGACCATGGCTTATCTGAGTCGTTGCCGCGAAGAAAACATTGTACATACCGAGCTGTTTTTCGATCCGCAAACCCACACACACCGGGGAGTTGCTTTGGAAACCGTGGTAAACGGTCTTCAAAAGGCGCTGGATGACGCCCGGGAGCAATGGGGTATCACCAGTTTTCTGATCCCGAATTTCCTGCGACATTTGAGTGAAGAAGACGCCATTTCCACTTTTAAAAAGTGTTTGCCCTTCCGCGACTATTTTTCGGGGTTTGGCCTCGATTCTTCCGAACTGGGTCACCCGCCCACTAAATTCGAACGCGTTTTTCGGATGGTGCGCGAAGAAGGATTTCGGGTAGTTGTGCATGCCGGCGAAGAAGGCCCGGCGCAAAACATTTGGGACAGTTTGAATTTACTCCACGCCGAACGCATCGATCACGGTATGCGTTCCATCGACGATCCGGAGTTGCTGAAAGAACTCGCCAAACGTCAGACTCCGTTAACGGTTTGTCCGCTTTCTAATTTAAAACTAAAAGTGGTGGACGATTTGAAGGATCATCCGCTAAAAAAACTGCTCGATGCGGGTATTATGGCTACTGTAAATTCTGACGATCCGGCTTATTTTGGTGGTTATCTGAACCAGAATTTCCGGGAAACAGCAGAAGCACTGAAGCTTTCAAAAGAAGAAATACTAAAGCTGGCTAAAAACAGCTTTAAGGCCAGCTTTCTCAGCGAGCATGAAAAAGAGCGATGGATAGCAGAACTGGCTGCTTTTTGAACGAATTTTGTTAAAACGAAACGATAACACCGATGGTGGGAAGCACCGTTCCCGATTTGTTTTCAATCACGTTTAGCTGATAGCGGGTACCGTTGTCGGTCAGCAGATAGTTGCCGCTGGCATCGGTTGCCCGCACCACAATATCGTTGGTTTTGGCCTGAAAATTATACAGGTTCTGAATGTCGATGTAAAACTTGGTCGTGATCTTTTCTCCGTAAATAGCCTTATCCACCCGTATATCCAGCTGATGAAAAGCAGGCTGACGCTCGCTGTTGAGACGCGAAAAATCGTAGTAGGGCCCTCCACTCAGGTTCCAGGATTCCACCAGCGACGACTTGTCCAAATCCCACGGAGTGTAAGGCAAAGCTCCCACATACCGCCAGCGGGCTCCGAGGCTCCAGCCTTTTTTCAGATCTTTGGTAGTGGTCAAAACCAGCAAATGCTGGCTGTCCCAGCTCGAAGGAATATATTGTTGACTGCCGTTTTTAAATTCGCTGCGCACCAGCGTGTAAGAAAGGTTGAAATTGAAGCCCTCGCTCGAATTAATTCGAGCCTGGAATTCCGCCCCATAAGCTCTTCCTTCAGAGCTTGAAACCACTTCCTCATCACCAATCACACCATAATCAGCTCCCTTGTTCGCCAGGCTGATCTGGTCTTTCACCGAAAAAGGATAGTCGGCATAGTTTTTCCAGAATGCTTCGGCCGAAAGCTGAACCGTTGATTTGGGTCGAAATTCAAGACCTCCAATCAAATGATCCACTGAAATATATTTCAGCTTGTTTTGCTTGTTCACCAGCACATCGTCCTGTTTGAAACCCAGCGAAGTGTACGACGGCAACTGGCAATAACGCCCCGTATTGAAATTAAGGCTCCATTGCGGGTTCAGTTTGTACGAAGCCGAAAACCTTGGCGAAATCTGCTCCAGCAGGTTGTTCATGCTGGCCGAGTAATTGTTCGCGTCGGTGCGAACACCCAGCGAGAGTGCCAACCGTTCATCAAAAACATTTTTACTAAGCTGAAAAAAGAGCGAATATTTTAGCAACGAAAGATCGGTGTCGTAATTTACCTGTTGCAATTCTCCTTCGTAAAAACGCCCTGAAACAGTTTTATTCAGGTAATTTACCACATCAAGCCCGGCACCAAAGTTCAGCTTAAACCCGTTAATACGGGAAGTGTTCTCGAGCCTGATCTTATTCTCGACTTCCTGCGATTCATAATCCAGAATCCGGTTATCAACGGTGCTTTTATTATTATCCAGGTACTTATCCGACAGGTTTTTCAACTGACTGCGGCTTACCACAAAAGTCTGATAGCTATTGTCGCGGTAATGCTTGTAAACGGCACCCACAGTGTAGCTCCACTGACGGTTCTCGGGTAGCTGACTCAAAATGTATTGTTGTTCCTCATCCGGGTCTTCGATATCCAGATTCAACTTATTGACATCGTAGGCCCCCAACCCGATCAATGTAAGTTCATTTTTTTGATCGAAACGGGTGCGCACTCTGAACTGCATATCCGTGAAATTGGGCAGAAACGGCAGTTCCAAAGCGCTGAACAACAATTGCAGATACGAACGGCGCACCGAAAAAACATAGTTGGTTTTCTCACCCAGCGGCCCGTCAAGCGTAGCTGCCACTTCCGAAGCTCCCAGCGTCCCGTGAAACTGCATCTTCTCTTCGTTGCCGTCAATTTGCCTGAACTCCAGCACTCCGCTTAAAGCATTCCCACGATTGGCAGGGAAAGCGCCTGAGTAATAATTCACTTCCCGGATAAATCGGCATTCAGAATGCCCACCGGGCCTCCCGAAGCTCCTTGTGTGGAGAAATGGTTGATGTTGGGAATTTCCACATCATCGAGGAAAAAGCGGCTTTCTGAAGGCCCGCCACCCCGGATAATTACATCGTTGCGGTAAGCCGGCGTCGACTGAACTCCGGGAAAAGATTGAATAATACGCGAAACATCGCGGTTGGCGCCCGGGCTTTTCTCAATCTCTCCCACTCCGATCGTCCGCATCGACAAGGGACTTTCCATGGTTACCCGAAAAGGAGAAGCTTTAACCGTTACCTCATCAAGGTTCTCGCGGCTTTTTTCCATCTTAATTTCGATGTAAGCATTACCGGCCTGCCGAACTTCCGTTTCAGATGAAATCACTTTCCGGTATCCCACAAACGACGCCTCTACCCAAATAAATCCGGACTCAAGACCTTTCAAAACAAAATGACCTTCAGCATCGGTAACGGTTCCGATACCCGTTCCGGCCACCACCACATTTACAAACGGAAGCGGTTCGTTACTGGTGGCATCTACCACTCTGCCACTTAAGCTTGCTTTTTGCGCCCACGAGCATAAAGGAAAAATAAGCAGGTATATAAAAACTTGAATTATTCTCATTTGCTCTGTTCAATTTTTATTGCAAAATACTAAACAATGTCAAATCTCAAAAGTTGAGAGTTATTTCCGTTTTTATACCTTAGCAAAGCAAAATCAAAAATTTATGCGTGTAGTTATTCAGAAAGTAAAAGAAGCCTCCGTTACTGTTGAAGGAGAGAAGATTTCGGCAATAGAGACAGGACTGCTGGTTCTGGTGGGTCTCGAAAACGAAGATACAGAGGAAGATATATCGTACCTGGTAAAAAAGATAGCACAACTTCGCGTTTTTGATGATGAAAACGGGGTGATGAATTTATCGGTACAGGATGTGGGGGGCGATGTGATTATTGTCAGCCAGTTTACGCTTCAGTCCAGCACCAAAAAAGGAAACAGGCCCTCGTACATTCGTGCGGCGCGACCCGAGTTTTCCATCCCGATGTACGAAAAATTTGTGGCTTCGATGGAAGAAGCGCTGGGTAAAAAAGTTGGCACCGGTGAGTTTGGCGCCATGATGGAGGTAGCTTTGGTGAACGACGGTCCGGTAACCATTATCATCGATTCAAAACAAAAGGATTTTTAAAAGAGAAA
>JBKDZK010000660.1:0-15051 GCA_047971205.1 Draconibacterium sp. | reverse complement strand
TCGGCGATCCCTGCGTTGTTTTCAGAATATCGTTTGCTTCTGCTTCGTAGGCTGCTTTTACCAGCATCCTGGCGTTTTCCAGTCCGGCAATCTGGCGATCGTTTTCACCAACATTGGCAACACGTTTGGCCAGTTTCTGCTCTGTTACGGCAGCATCAAAAGCTTCGCGGCTTGTATTTTCTCCAGCAAACTGGCTGGCAAGAGCATAGGTTTCCTGGTATGTTTTTGTGCTTGGCACCACATTGCGTGTTAAATAGGCCACCTGAACCTGCGGAGTCAGTTTTCCGCGTTCAGTAGTTTGGATTATGTGAATACCAAACTGGCTAGCCACAATGCTTACTTCGCCTTTTTTGTTGTTAAAGGCAGCTTCTTCAAAAGGTTTTACCATCATGTTGCGACGGAACCAACCCAAATCTCCACCGTTAACGGCAGAACCCTGGTCGCTTGAATTTTCACGGGCCAGTTTGGCAAAGTCAGCACCGCTTTCGATCAGCGTTTTCAAACTGTCGGCCAAAGCCTGAGCGGCCATTGCTTCTACCTGAGAATTTACGGGCAACAGAATGTGACGAGCCTCCACCGAGTCGGGCATCATTTCTGATTTGTGCAGTTTTGCCAGCGTGAAAGCATCTCCATCGGCATAAGGACCAAATACACTACCTACCTCTGCATTCTCGTCGAATACCCAGGCCGCAATGTTTTCTGGAAGATCTTCTTTTTTGCTCCAAACGCTTTGGAAAGGAACATCCGAATTGGCATTTACAAACTGAACGTTGTCTTCGGTCTTTTCAAAATCGCTTTTAATATCGTTGATCCATTTTTCTGCATCAGCATAATCCAATGCAGATGGTTTAACCGCATACGTGATGTATTCAATTCTTCTGCTGGTAGCTTCTTTGTATTCATCCTGATTGGCTGCGTAGTATTCTTTCAGGTCTTGCTCGGTAACGGTCACCTGATCGTCAGCAACAGTGCTTTGAGCCACAGAAATGTAGTCGAAGTTAACTGTTTTGGTGGCAGCCGCAGCGCTGGTTTCAGCTTCTTCTTTGGTTACATACAAACCTTTTCCTACCATGTTGGCATATTTCGACTGTGCACGTTCTTCCACAATCTGGTTTTCCAGGTTTAACCAATAGGCTTTGTTTTCCTGCGTAACGGCGCCGGTTTCCATACCTTTCAGGAAACGAACCACTGCACCGCGGTCAAACTGTCCGGTTTCTGGGTTGCGGAAAATTTGTTGAACAATAGGGTGAATGTTTGCCCCTGTTAACATATCAAGCAATTCTTCGTTGCTTGTTTCAATACCGAGTTTATCGAAAACATCACCCATTACAATTTCGCTGATCTGTTGTTGCCAGGCCTGTTCTCTTACCTGTGCCCACATATTATCATCGAGCTGGGTAGTGTTGTAGTTTTGTTTGAATATTTCACCTAACTCTTCTACTTTCTTCTGAAAGTCAGGGTACTGAACGGATTCACCGTCAATAACTCCAATCTCTAAAAGGTTTCTCTGAAACATTTACGAACCTCCCTGGACCATATCGCCAAGGATAAATGCTGCCAATGAAACACCGATTACAATTGCCACTAACAATCCTGCTTTCGTTCTAATTTTTTGTAACGTTGCCATTGATTTACAGTTATTTTAATGCAAAATCTTATTTGATTTTTTTCGAGCTACGAAGATAACAATTTTAACTATTTAACACAGCTATTTGATTTTTTTTTAGGGAGCAAAGAGGAGCGTAGTTAAGGGTCAGAAAATGAATATTTTATGATCGCTCAAACGACAATAGTTAATCGTCTGCAATAGTGAGTTTTACCAGTTCTATTTTGGTATTGGTGGCTTTTAATATTTTGAAATGGAATTTTCCGATTGTAATAAGCGAGTTGATCTTGGGAATGCTTTCGTGGTGGAAAAGGATAAAGCCGGCCAGGGTTTCGAACTCTTCGATTTCGGGCAAGTCGAAGAAGTATTTTTCGTTGAGAAGGTCAATTTCGGCCCGTGCGGAAAAAATATACTCGTTATCGCTTAGCTTCTTTTCAATGATGTCGCTGGTGTCGTGTTCGTCTTCAATTTCCCCGAATATTTCTTCCAGAATATCTTCGCTGGTCACCATCCCCGATGTTCCGCCAAACTCATCCACCACAATGGCAATGCTTCTGTGTTCCTGGATAAAAGTGCTCAGCAGTTTGTTGGCGGGCATGGTTTCGGGAACGATCAGCACTTTTTTGATAAACGGCTCGATCGATTTTGGGTTATGAAACAAAACCGATGAATGTACATAGCCAATAATGTTATCGGCGTTTTCCTTATAGAAAAGTATGCGGGAATAGCCTGTTTCAACAAATTTCTGGCGCAATTCGCCAATGGCGGCCCCCATTTCCAGCATCTCGATCTCCGTTCGCGGAACCATGATCTCGCGCAGTTTTACTTTCGAGAAGTCAAGTGCATTTTTAAACAGTTTGATTTCTGTTTCCACTGTTTTTTCGGCCAGTTCTTTTCTTCCGGGGTCGTTATCGTTTACAAATTCATCCAGGTCTATCCGGCTAAATACCGGGTTTTTTTGTCCTTTTGCGATGTCAGTTTTCAGAACACGCTTTAGCAGTATGTTGGTTATGCCGATGGAGAAACGGGTAATGGGGTAAAAAAGAACATAAAAGAAAGCCAGTGGGAGCGAGAAGAAATTCAGTAAAGAGTTGGGGAATAAACGGAAAAGGGTTTTGGGCAGAAACTCAGAGAATACCAGAATGATGATGGTGGAGGTGATGGTTTGCATAAACAACACAACCGATGCCGACTGAAAATAGGGTTCAAACACCGGTTGAAGGAGGGCGGCAAAAGCAATACCGTAAATAACGAGTGCAATGTTGTTGCCCACCAGCATGGTGGCAATGTATTGTCCGCCGTTGGCAGTAACAAATTTTAAAATGCGCGAACTAAAAGGTTCTGATTTCTTGTCGAGTTCGAGGCGTAGTTTATTGGCCGATACAAAAGCGATTTCCATTCCGGAGAAAAATGCTGAAAGCAGCATTGTCACCAATATGATCAGCAAATAACTATTCATTTTAAACGTTTACTTAAATTGCAATACCCTGTTCGAATCTTGTTTGGGTATTTCTACTTCCTTCGTTTTTGATGTATCGTTTACTACCGGAGCTGCCGCTGGTGTACCGGTATTGTTCACCGAAACGTAAATTTCTCCCTTGGGATTCAAAATCTTTGTGTTTTTCATCTCCTGGTCCGAAATGAGTCCGTCGCCGGTCAATATTCTGTCTTCACTGATAATCCGTACAAATTCTTCGGTATGTATTTTTCCGGTTTTTTCGTCCAGGATCAGGTGTTCGGTTTTAAGCGTATCTCCTTTGGCATTGGTCACAACTACATTGTTTTTAGCCTCCCAGCGTTGATCTTTCTGGAATTCTTTGGCGTAGTTGGCCTTAATGCTGGACGTAATTTTCTTGTTGGCGTCATAGTTAATTATATGCATGCCTTCGGGGAATTCAGTATATACCTTTCCCTCATTCTCGAAACGAAGCAATTTAGGGGCTCTTAATAAATACTTAACCCGTCCGGAGTCCGTAACCAGTGTTTCAAAATTTGAAGCTTCCAGTAAGGGCAGGTTGGTCGATTCAATCGTTTTGATTTTGGCTATTTCGTTGTCCTCACAGGCATAGAAAAGTATTGCAGTCCCCACCAGGAGAACTGCAATACAATATCTTTTTATGAGTAGATACAAATTAGAATCTAACTCTTGTGTTTTCATTAATCCATCCTCCAACTTTGTAGGTTGCCCCAGCCTGAAGACCTTCCATAAAGGCTTCTTCTTTATTTGGGAAGTGCCTTTTGTACTCAGCAATTTTTTGTGCAGCGTCAATTGAGCAATCTTCGCTACGGCGTGCTTTTTCGTAGTAATCGCAAGCTACCCAGAATATGGCCGCTTTTTCAATGCTTTTACCGTCGAAAGAGCGGCTTGATGCTACGTAGACATTTCCAATCAACATATTAGCCTCGCAATTGTCAGATTGTATTTCCAATACTTTGCGTGCATACGAACGGGCTTCTGAGTAAGCACTTTCAGAATACAATACCTGACCATATTGCAGGTAGTATGATGCAAGCAGTTCCTTGTCGGTTTCCTGTTCCATCGCCATTTTGTAGTATTCTTTGGCTTTGGCAATATCACCTTTTTTAATCAGACGACGTGCCATGTTAAAGGCAGCTTCTGCCGAAGGATCCAGTTCATACAACCTTTCAGTTGCCTGTGCAAAAAGTTCTGATTCAGTACAGTTGGCTTTACCCAAACGGCGTAACATTGTTTTAATGTAATCAATGTCATCTTTGTTGGCGTCGAAGTCAGCTAAATATATTTTTTCAAGAACTTCACAGTCAGCAGCACCCGATTTTCCAAAAATCTCTTCTGAAAATGGCAGGACAGTTTCCTTAACCAGTTTTACTGTTTGCTCATCTTTGCTGGCAACAACAATCTCGTTGGCAACTTTTGTGGTTGTTTCATAGTTTAAAACTACCTGCTCTTTTGGAAGCTCGCCAAGTTTGAAAAGTGCTACAGTGGTTTGCATAAACAATACCAAAACGGTTGGTTCCGTTTCTGCACCCTGTAATTTGATTGACTCATTCAACCACTCATATCCCGACTTGTAAACCTGGATCAGTTCATCTCCTTCAGGAGCTTCGCCTTTGTCGGTACTAAGTTTGTAACGGTAGGTCAGCCAGGCTGCACCTTTACGACCGAGTACATACCCTTTTTCTCCAAAATATTTGATCCTTTTGCCGTATATTTTCATATACTCGTTGATCAGTCTAAGCCTGTCTTCTTTTGTGGTCGCTTTTTCAATAAAATCTTCCCACATTTTAGCTCCCTGGATATAGATATTTTCGGTTGATTTTGGATACTGGTTGTAAAGCACCTGCCAGTGTGGTTTGGCCGATTTATAATCTTTCTGCTTGTAAAACTCAAGGTACAATGAATACTCTGTTCTGAAGGTTTCATCACCGGCTTTAATCAAATCATCGGCAGTACCGAGGTTTACTTCACCACTTGCGCCATTGTCGTCACCAGCTTCACCTGAAGGTAATTCTCCGGTAAATGCAAAATCAAAAACATCGCCCGATTTCCCTTCAATATCAAGGGTCTTTTTCTCGTCGATAAACGTGAATGTGATCTTTTTGGTTTTGGCGTCGGCTTCCACTTCGTATTTTCCATCAAAACTGGTCATCATCATCCCGCCTCTTTGGGCTTCAACGGTAATTCCGGCGGCCGGTTTTCCATCCATATAAACCGTACCTTTCAAAACTCTTTGTGCTTGCGCTACGGTGATGCCGGTTATCACCATTAAAGCGTAAAAGAGTGTTATGCGTAACAAAGCTTTCATAATAGTTTTTTATTTTTTCAGTTTAATTTCTCTAATCAATTTTTCGCGACATAAACCACAAGTCGTGCAAGTTGGCACTTAAGTTGAATTTCGCATAATTTTCGCGCACTAAATTATATTTCGTTGTACCTCTCTTTCCAAACTCTGCCGATATATTAATGGTAGAGTTAGAACGGTATATTGGTAAACCTAAACCAAAACTTATGCCAAAGTCATTAATCTGATAGTTGTTGAGCGAAAGGTATGTTTGCTCGTATTTAATACCTGCCCTGTAGGCAACCCTTTTCCATGCATTACGGATGGAAAACTTGTCGGGTATCCACTCTGCTCCGAGTGCAAATTTATTTAAATCTGAAAGAAATGCGCTTTTTTCGCCCATAATAGTTGCATCAGCCCAGCCCTGGTGATAGTAGTCGGCATTAATCTCGTAAACATTCTTTTTCGAGAAGGAAACACCAAGTCCGATGGAGGTTGGAAATACAATCTTTCCTTTTTCTTCTTCCTTCTGATAAAGTGTGTGCTCGTCCTTTGTATCTCTATCTATGTAAATATTTTTATTGACAACATCTGATTCAAAGGCAGTATAAGTTGGTTTGCTTTCAAATACCCCGGCCAGTACCAGCTGTTTGTCTTCTTTCATCGGGAGAATAAATTGCGCTCCGAATTCAAGGCCAAAGTCAGCGACCCGCAGCTGCGAGTAACGCTGCAAAAGGTACATATAAGAGTATGCAAAGGTGAGTTCCGAATTCCGGCTTACTTTCCCAAATCGGTAGTTCAGGTTCATTCCCACCGACAGGTTTTTAAAGGGCTGAATGGCAAGCCCCCAGTATGCATCAGAAATGGTTCCTGTACCATAATAAATGGTACGGGCGGCTCCCGTGTTTTCAATATCTTCATTAACCTCAATCTGGTATCCTACATTTGAGTAGGGGGTTATCCCAAGACTGGTGGCCATCCAGCGGTTGATACGAAAGCTCATCGAGAAATAATTGAAATTGATGTCGCTGGTATTCATTTTACTGATGTCGCTGGTATAACGCGAAAAATCTCCTTTCAAGCCAAACTCAAAAAGAAAGTTCAAGGAATCGGTTGCCGTATAGGAAGCCGGGTTGGCGTTATTTACCTGAAGTGCATACCTGCTGGCAAGTGCTGCGCCTCCCATTGCTGATGTTCTCCCAAAACTGTATGATTGCAGGTCTCCCAGCCCATACCTCGAATAAGGTGACGAGGTATTGTTGTTAAACTGTGCAAATAACATAGCCGGGACCATTATTAGTCCGGCAATCAATATAAGTACTCTGCTATTACTCCCCATTATGTTCTAAAATGCGGTTTAAACCTAAGCTGGTTAAATTAAAGTGTACAAAGAAAGAATTTTTTAATTTGTTATCAAAAAATTCAGCATCGCCGCCAGTGATAATAACCTTTAATTTTTTATAAAATTCTTTAAACAAAGAGATTGTTGTATCTGCTTCATACACAGTCCCGTTCTGAACACCTGCCCTGATTGCCTCAATTGTGCTTGTTCCATACAGCTTATTCTGTTCGGCTTTACCTGCATAAGGTAATTTTCCCGTAAACTGGTGAAGCGCTTTAAAACGCATTTCAATTCCGGGCGAAATGCTTCCCCCAAGGTACTTACCTTCTGCTGTCAGCAAGTCGTAGGTGATGGCTGTTCCGGCATCTATAACAAGCACGTTGGTGTTCGGGTAAAGATCAAATGCGCCAACAACGGCGGCAATCCGGTCTTTGCCAAGTGTTTCTTTTGTATGGTAACAGTTTTCAATCGGAAGCGGCGTGTTTGCATCCAGTTCAATAAATGTCTCGAAACGGGTTTGCAGTGCGTGTTTAAGTTCCGGAGAGTAATCCTTCACACTTGACAGAATTACCTTCGTCAGACTGGGATGTTCTTGTTGCAAAACATCGATGTGTGAGGGCAAAAACTCATCAACCGGGATCGTAATCAATACTTCTCCCCGGTTTAAAACGGCCAACTTGGTGCGTGTATTTCCGATGTCTATTACCAGGTTCATTTAGTCGATGATGCGTTGGCTGATATCAAGTGCTTTAACCGAATGGGTCAACGCTCCGATCGAAATATAATCTACCCCGGTGTGTGCCACTTTCTGGATCCGCTTGATGGTCATGTTGCCCGAAGCTTCAGTTTTCGCCCGGCGGTCGATGATTTTTACACACTCCTTCATCTGGTTGGTGCTCATATTGTCGAGCATGATGATGTCAACATCAGCAGCCAGGGCTTCCTTTACCTGTTCGATGGTGGTGGTTTCAACTTCTATCTTGATGCTTTTCGGAATGCGTTTCCGAATGGCATTTACTGCATTGGTAATTCCTCCGGCCACCTGAATGTGGTTGTCTTTAATCATCACCATGTCGTACAAGCCAAAACGGTGATTGGAAGCGCCTCCCATCCGAACGGCATATTTGTCGAGGTAGCGATAGCCCGGCAGTGTTTTCCGGGTATCAAGGATTTCCACTTTGGTGCCTTCAATTTCCTTCATACAGAGATGTGCATAGCTTGCAATCCCTGAAAGTCGTTGCAAAAAGTTGAGTGCTTTGCGTTCTCCGGTAAGCAGTGCGCGGTAGTTTCCTTTAAACTCAGCGATGATGTCACCGGGAACCACTTCGCTTCCATCGGGTTTCAGGGCATTCCATTCCAGGTTTTTATCAAACTTTCTGAATACTATTTCTGCCACTGGAAGTCCGGCAATAACGCCGGCCTCTTTTGCCACAAAACGGGCGGTTTTTGTTTCTTCCGGATCAATTAAATTGTTGGTGGTAATATCTCCGTCGCCAATGTCTTCTGCGTAAGCCAGGTCAAAAAGTACCTCGGCCGAACGCAATGTTTTTTCGTCCATCATAACCTTTATTCTCTAACAGGTTCGAAATGAATTTCTTTGTTTTTTTCTTGTATGCTGTGTACTTTAAAATCCGGATTCTCATGTTGGAAGTCTTCCCTGATGTGGCCACCGCGGCTTTCCTCCCTGATCAATGCAGCCTTTGCTACCAGTTGACAAATCGCTGCTTCGTTTCGGATTTTAAGTAGATTGTTTTCGTTTGTTTCGTTTTTGAATTGTTCCGTAATTCCGGCTAACTGCCGAACCGCATCTTCCAAACCCGTTTTGTTTCGCACAATTCCCAGGTTGTCAGACATAATTTCTGCCAGGTTGTTGCGGTAATCCAGGAAGGTCTCTTCATTGGCTTCGTCCACATAAACCGGCTTTGGCAACTCAATGTGGCTGGTCGAGGCTTCGATTTTTGCAGCTTTCTCGCTGGCCCGCTTTCCAAACACCAGACATTCGAGCAGCGAATTGCTTGCCAGCCGGTTGGCTCCCATTACCCCGGTTGACGCCAGTTCTCCGCAAACAAACAATCCTGAAATGTTGGTTTCAGCATCGAGGTTGGTACGCACTCCACCCACCATGTAATGGGCTGCGGGCGCAATAGGGAGAAGGTCTTCGGTAATGTCGAACCCAAACTCTTTCAGGTGCAGGTTGATGTTGTGAAAGCGTTTTCTGATTTTTTCCTTGTCGAGGTGTTTCAACGACAGGTAAATAAATTTATCCCCCGATTTCTGAATTTGTCTGAAAATGCTGTAAGCAACCACATCGCGCGGTGCCAGTTCGGCCAGCGGATGAATGTCTTTCATAAACCGTTCACCCTTGTTGTTAAGCAACCAGGCGCCTTCACCACGCACTGCCTCACTAATCAGGTAAGCTTCCTGGTTGGGAATGTAAAGCGCAGAAGGATGAAACTGGATAAACTCAATGTCCGAGATTTGCGCGCCGGCTTCATACGCCAGCGCAACTCCGTCGCCGGTAGCCGTATGCGGATTGGTGGAACGTGCAAAAATCCGCGACATTCCGCCGGTCGCCATAATCACGGCTTTCGCTTTGAAAACAATGTTTTCGCCGGTTTTGAAATCGTAGGCATGTACGCCCTGGATTCGGTTTTCCTGAATGAGCAGCTTGATAGCCGTCACATATTCAAACGATTCAATGTTCTTTTTGGCCTGAACAAGCTCCAGTTTAAAACAGGTAAGTGCTTTGCCGGTAGCATCGCCGCCGGCATGCAGGATCCGGCGTTTCGAATGTCCGCCTTCAAGTCCGAGAACAAAGTCTTTTCCTTCACGGTCGAAAGGCATTCCCAGTTCAATGAGCTCCAGCACACGGTCGCGGCCTTCGTTCACCAGTATTTCAACGGCATCGCGGTCGCAAAGCCCGCGCCCGGTTACCAGGGTGTCGTGTAAATGTTTTTCCGGAGAATCGTCTTTCGAGATAGCGGCTGCAATACCGCCCTGTGCATAATAGGAGTTACTCGTGTCGAGCTGCGATTTTGTTACAATGGCAACTTTTCCAAATTCAGACGAGTGGTAAGCTGCCGAAAGGCCGGCCAATCCACTTCCTATTACAACCGTATCAAACTCAAGTACATGCATCTATGTTTGCCGCTTTCCTTAAACGAGCGTGCAAATTTAGCATTTCTTTTAAGCATAAGTGTGATTTTTAATGGGAAACTTCTAAATGAGCCGGAAAGGTAACGCATTGAAGTTATAATCCCCGGATTGGAGAAAATACTTTATGCCTGAACGATGCTTGTACCGCTAAGGTATTGTATGCGTATGCCTGTATTTTTACTGGTAGTAAACCATAATGTTCCCCGCTATTTGCTGAAGCGAAATCTCCGCCACCTTTGTAAGATACTGGATGGAAATCAGGCGTTCTTCTGCATCGAGAAGACTTTTCTGTACCTCGCGCAGTTCGAGCCCCGAGAGGTCACCCAGTTTGTAACGTTCCAGCGCAATTTCCAGGTTCTCCTTTGCCACGTCGAGGTTTTGTTTCTCGAGTTGCAACAGCTTCAGGTTGTTTTCATACGAATAGTAAATGGTAAGGAGGTCGGCTTTTACTTCCTGTTCTACCTGTTGATATTGGTATTGCTGTGTTTCGATGTTTAATCGGGCATTTGTTTTTTCCAGTTTTCTTGTGAATCCGTCAAAAATATCGATCCCGAGCGTCAGTCCGTAATTCAGCCCGTTCACCGTTTGATTTTTAATGGAACCGGCTCCGTAACTGTTGTGTGAAAAATTGTACCCGGTAGATGCATTTAAATAGGGATAAGCCCGTGAAGCGATGATTTTGTAATCAAGTTCGGAGATCACCTGGTCTTTGGCTGCTATCAGCAGGCTGGTATTGTTGCTAAGCATTTGATCGAGCAGAGCCTGGTATTGCAGGTTGTCGTTGATCTGAATGGCGCTGTCTTTTACTACAAGCTCATCTTCCAGCCTTTCTACCGACATCAGTTTTTTGAGCCTCACCTGCGACGCTATGATCGCCTCGTTCTGATTGGCCAGCCTTGAACTGTCAGCATTCAGGTAAACCATCGATTGTAATAATTCAAGTTTCGAGGAAGATCCCAGCAAATAACGTGCTTCGTCGATTCTAACCCGCTCGCGGGAAAGTTCCACGGCATAAACGAGGTTTTTGTTCAGGTTCAGCTGTTGCACGTACAAATAGTATTCGGAAATGATTTTGGCAATCAGGTTTTCCATATTCATTTGGGTGTTGAGCCCGCCCATTTGCTTTAGCTGATTCAGCTTTTCGTACGTGGTTTGTACATTGAAGCCCCTGAAAAGTGTTACATCAAGGTTTACATTGGCAGAACCGCTCATGTTATGAACGCCCTTGTTCTCATTGTCATCGCCTGTAGCAAACGACTGATTTGTGTTGTTCAGCGTGCCTCCAAAACGATTGGTTGATGTTACATAGGGCAGAAAACCGGCATTTCCTTTTGTGTAATTATTCTCAGCCTGTTGTTCCTGGTTACGCGCTATTTTGATGGAAAAATTCCGTTCCAGCCCGGTTACGATGCACCGGTTCAGGTCGTAAACTTCCTGCGCACCGGTAAAAAACGGGGCAGCAAGAAGCGCGATGACAAGCAGTATGTTACTTATTTTCGGAAGATTCGATTTTTTGTACTTGAACCGATTCATCATGAATGTTTTTTGTTTCACTTGAAATAAAAAGATAGATTCCCGGAACCACATAAAGAGTAAGGAAAGTGGAAATGGTTAACCCGCCCACAACGGCAATACCCATGGCAACGCGGCTTTGCGCACCTTCGCCAAGACCGATGGCCAGCGGAAGAATCCCAAGAACGGTCGATAAGCTGGTCATCAGGATGGGGCGGAACCGGGCGGCCGATGCATAACGAATGGCGTCGAGCTTGCTCATGCCCGCCAGTTTCCGCTGGTTGGCAAATTCCACAATCAGAATTCCGTTCTTCGAGACCAGACCAATCAGCATGATGATCCCGATCTGGCTGAATATATTCATCGTAATATTGAAATACCACATAAAAATCATGGCCCCGGTAAGTGCCAGCGGAACGGTCATCATTACGATAACCGGATCCTTGAAGCTTTCGAACTGGGCTGAAAGAACCAGGAAAATCAGGATAATGGCCAGAAGAAAAGCAAACATCAAGCTGGAAGAGCTTTCAGTAAAGTCTTTGGAGTCGCCTGCAAGGGCAGTCCTGAACGAATCGTCAAGCACATCGGCTGCAATCAGGTCCATTTCAGCCAGGCCTTCGCTGATGGTTTTTCCCTGTGTCAGACCAGCAGAAACCGTTGCCGACACAAAGCGGTTGTAGCGGTACAATTGCGGAGGAGCAGTCTCTTCCTTCAGGCTGACAAAATTATCGAGCTGGATCATTTGTCCGGTGTTGTTGCGCACGTACAATGATTTCAGATCCAGCGGCTTGTTCCGGTCCTGGCGGGCAATTTCACCTAAAATCTGGTATTGCTTTCCGTTCATGATAAAATAGCCAAAACGCTGGCCACTCAATGCCAGCTGAAGCGTTTGTCCGATGTTTTGTGTTGAAACACCCAGCAGGTTGGCTTTGTCGCGGTCAATTTCGATCTGTAGCTCAGGTTTGGTAAATTTCAGGTCAACGTCCGCCATTTCGAAGGTCGGGTTATCGTGGACCCTGGCCATAAATTGGGGCAGGATTTTCCGCAACTGATCAATGTTGGGCGCCTGTAAAACGTATTGGATGGGCAGTCCCGCACGTCGTCCGCCAAAGGTTGATTGCTGAATTACGCTGGCTCTTGCTTTGGTCATTTTTCGCAGGGCGGCCGATAGCTCGCTGGCAATTTCCTGTTGTGTTCTTTGTCTTTCGGAGGGCGGAACCAGAACCACTCTTACAAAGGCGCGGCTGCCCCTGACCATGGAAGTAACCTTGTCGCGCTCCGGAACAGTGCGTTCTACAAGCGCGGTCACCTCTTCGGTATAAGCCTGGTTGAACTCATAGGTGGAACCTTCGGGTGTTGTTATGTTGATATTCAGTTGGGAGCGGTCTTCCAGCGGTGCCATTTCCGACGGAATGACTTTCCACAATGTAAAAATCAATCCCAGCGCTGCCACAAGCACAAGGGGCGAAAGATACCTGCGTTTCAAAAAAGTATCCAGCGAGCTTTTATAGGCACTGTTCAGCTTCACAAAGAATTTTTCGGTCCACATGTAAGCCTTGCTTCTTTTTTTCCTTGTTTTCAGTATTTTGGTTGAAAGCATGGGCGTAAAAGTCAGGGCAACAAAAGAAGAGATGCCCACGGCTCCGGCAATTACAATACTGAATTCGCGGAACAGTCTGCCGGTCATTCCTTCCAGGAATACGATGGGAAAAAACACGGCAATGAGCGTAATGGTGGTGGCAATGATCGCGAAAAAAATCTCGTTGGCACCCGCTATCCCTGCATCAAGTGGTTTCATTCCCTGTTCGATCTTCACATAAATGTTTTCCATCATAATGATAGCATCGTCAACCACAAGCCCGATGGACAATACAATGGCCAGCAGGGTGAGTACATTTATGGTAAATCCGGCCATGTACATAATAAAAAACACACCCACCAGCGAAACCGGGATAACAAGAATCGGTAGGACGGTTGTGCGCCAGTCGCGTAAAAAGGCAAAGATGATTACTACTACCAGGAAAAATGCGAGGTAGATGGTACTTTGCACTTCAGAAATGGAAGTGCGGATGTATTGTGTGTTGTCAAAACCGATTTCAATACCCACATCATCGGGCAGATCTTTTTTGATGTATTCAAGACGCTCGTATACTTCGTCTGCAATATCGATATGGTTGGCGCCGGGTTGCGGAACAACAACGGTACCGACCATCGGGATACCGTTCATTTTCATGATTCCCCTCAGATCTTCGGGGCCCAGTTCTGCCCGGCCAATGTCGCGAATCCGGATCGAGAGATCTCCGGTTTGTTTGAGTATCAGGTTGTTGAATTCCTCGGGTGTCTTCATCAATCCGAGGGTGCGGATCGTCAGCTCGGTGGTGTTTCCTTCCACACTGCCGGCAGGCAACTCAACGTTCTCGCGAAGAATGGCATTGCGAACATCCAGGGGTGTCATTTGGTAGCCCGCAAGTTTAGCCGGATCGAGCCAAATGCGCATGGCATATCTTTTTTCTCCCCAAATGGCAATGGAGCTGACTCCCGAAATGGTTTGCAACTGTTCTTTAAAAGTTAGTTCGGCAATCTCAGACAGTTCGAGCAGCGAACGTTTCGGACTCTGAACAGCAATAAACATAATGGGGCTGGCATCGGCATCAGCTTTTGAAACGGTAGGAGGGTCGCAGTCGCGGGGCAGGAAACGCTGGGCCTGTGAAACCTTGTCGCGAACGTCGTTGGCCGCAGTTTCCAGGTCAACGGTCAATTCAAATTCAACCGAAATCCAGCTGCGTCCCTGGCTGCTTCGGCTGGTCAGGGTGCGGATACCCGGAATACCATTGATGGACTGTTCTAGTGGTTCAGTGATCTGTGTTTCGATGACATCGGAGTTGGCTCCCGGGTAAGAGGTGCTTACCGAGATCAGTGGAGGATCGACACTCGGGAACTCGCGCACCCCAAGGTAGGTCATCCCGATTGCCCCAAACAGGAGAATGACCAGCGAAAAGACTGTGGCCAGTACCGGGCGTTTTATACTTACCGAAGATAAACTCATGATTCAGGAATTACTGGTTAGTAAACAAAGTATCCAACTGCACCGGCAGGTTTTCGCGCAACTGTAAAATAGCGGTTGTTAGCAGCGTATCTCCAAACTCCAGTCCTTCCCTGATCTGTATCTGTGATTCGGTGCGTAAGCCAATTACCACATTTCGCTGTTCGGCTTTCCCGTTTTTTAGCACGAACACTTTTTCTCCCGACATTTCAGCAATCACCGCTTCTGTGGGAATGGCAATGGCATTTTCGATTTTCGACAGCAAGGCAGCTACTTTAACCGAGCGGCCGGGCTTTAGCTCTTCCTTTTTATTGGGATACCGGGCTCTTACCGTGATGGTCCGGGTTTCGATGTTCACCTTTGGATCTACGGCATACACATTTGCATTGTATTTTTCAGGACTGTCAGGGAATTGGAAAGTGATCGGAAATCCCGGGGCAATCTCACCCGAATACCGTTCGTTTACGGAGAATTCAATTTTGAGCGGACTTATTTTTACGAGCCGGATGATTTTTGTTTGGGTGCCCGCATAGGCTCCCTCGCTGATAAAACGCAAACCAACCACGCCGTCGAACGGAGCACGCAGTTCGGTTTCTGCAATCCGGGCCTCAATCAGCATAATGTCAGCTTC
>JBKDZK010000659.1:0-5409 GCA_047971205.1 Draconibacterium sp. | reverse complement strand
GTAGTACATTATTTCGCGTGAGAGTATCTTTGCCTACATATTTAGGGTTGAATGTGTCTTCATAAATGCTAAGATACCATTCATTTTCATCCGGAAAATCATAAACCATATCAATTTGTCCGTCACCATTAAAATCATCATGAATGAAATTCCCTTGATTAAAGTGCGCAGGATAAGTAGGTTCTCCGTCAAATTTATTATTACTAAAAGCACCGGTGTTTGCTTCACTCCCCCAATCAATAATTGTTTTATTCAATGTATCTCCCTGCGAACTGGTTAATTCTATTGCCGCCAGTTTAGATATATCATCATACATATACTCCAGATCGTAGCTCCTTGCAAAGGTATTATCGCTGGCAATAACAACACTGCTTAACAATAAGTTTTGAAATAGATTACCTACTCCGGCAATGTAGTTTATTTTTAAATCATTTCTTTCAGCATATTGTAAATTAATTACATTATAATAACTATTCCCTTCTTCGGTATTTCCGCCATATTCAATAGAAGAGAGATAAGCTTCGCGCAAAACTTCAGGGTTATTGCTCCACGGATCATCATTCCTTTTCTCCCATTTATACTCGATGTAATTTCCAAACTGGTCATAAACCTTACTTATTTGCCATGCAAATATTGTATTGTCTCCATAAACATTCAAGTAAGAATTTGGTGCTTTACCATACTCCAAAGTTAAACCATCTTTCGTTTCCACTTTAAACCATTCAGGGCCATTGCCAGCAGTCCCCTGTGCAGTAATCTTCACATACGATTCGGTTTTGGTATGGAAAATCCTTTGTGTTTCGTCTGTTAGCACCAGACACATACCATCAAGGGCAAAGTTATCAGTGGCATCCAGTTTTACATCTTCCACAACGTCATCGTGGTAAATATCCTTAGGCACACGGCTGATGCTTGAGATTCCGGCCAATCCCCAGCCTATACCCATTATCCCGTTTCCCGAATGGTTGTGATAAACCAAACTCAGGTTGGGCTGTAATCCCTGTGCTGCGGGCGGCACCTCTATGGGGATAGTATAATTGGCTGCTCCTGTTTGCGAGACTCCTGCCTGCCCGGGAATTGCACCAACCGGTAACGAAAGGTCAATATCTACCGGGAAGTTGGCAGGATTTATATATGTAATATCTCTAATATCCGGTTGCGGCAAATTACTGTTAATATGTGCCCAAAAACTTGTTGAAGAGCTTGCACTGTAGCTAAATCTGGGCTTTAGAAAAACAGCATAGCGGGCTTCTTTATCATAGGTCGCCCCAGAATGGTCGGTATTCAGCGTTATAATACTTTCTTGTGCTTTGAGGGCAAGAGGAAGGATTGATATAATTAGTACCAGATAACTGCAAAGATTTTTCATAGTATTGGAATTGTGAGACTGTTGGGATTTGAAATCAAACTAACTTATGACGAAAAGTTTTTATTCTTTAATAATCTTCCATGAATGAGGAGCACCGTCCATCACCGATTTTACGATATACATGCCACTTGGTTTTCCCCAAAGGTTTATCCGTGTAGTTAAACCCGTGATCCTCGCTTTTTCTATCAACGTACCATTAGGCGACCAAACCTCAATCAGAGGGTTTTGGTTTTCAGGCAGTCGGTTTAGGTTTAGATAAACTGCTCCTTTGGTTGGATTGGGATAAATACTGACCACCAATTCTCCAACCTTTTCCTGAAAGGCAGGATTGAGTAATTCAATATTTATCATTTCATTTGAAATGGCAGCTTCATTTGCCAAGACACTGTCAGAGGGTACCTCTGCCGATTTTAATGGGATATATCTGGACTCCCTATTCCCAGAGTCATCATAAGTATAAGATACCTGGGCATAGGACAAAATAGATACAAATAAAATAATTATTGTAAACTGTAGCCTTCGTTTCATTCCACATAACTTTTAAAATTCCAGAATTCAAAATACCATCTACTCTTTGACAAACTCCCAGGTAGAAATCTCTTCGTCCACATCGGCCGTAAACAAATAGGTGCCGGGAGGGAGTTTTGTCATGTTCACTACATTGTTGGCAAAGCGCACTGTTTGCTCTTCTATAACCTGCCCTCTTTCCTTGCTTACACTCAGAATTGGGCGTATATCTTTGGAAAGTCCATCAAAGTCAACATAGATAATTCCTTTCTCTTCGTCGCAAGAAAAAGTCACAGAGATATTGCTTCCTACCGTCTCCTGCAATTCCATTTTTTTCTTTGCTTTGGAAAATGAAGGAGTAGAAACAATCAGATCCCAGACTGCAATTGCGCTGTCAGGAACCAATTCATACTTTTTCAACTTTATTTTCTTGTACTTTCCTTTATCCTCATTGCTTTCCTGGCAGAAAGCTTTTTCGATAACAAACAAAGCAATTAGGCTCAATAAAATGTATTTGATTTTCATATTATTCTTTTTTATGGTTTATTTTCTTTCTTCCAGTTTGCTTATCCGGTCTTCGTGATCAATTATATACAGGCTTAGTTCTTCCACTTTTTTAAGAATAACCATATTCATTTCTGACAAAGACAGCTTATTCTTTTCGATGTGTTTTGCAGATGGAACTCCCGGCAGATGTTTATTCTGTCGAATAAATGACTCAACTTCGGGTAAGCCTGCTAAAGCATAATCCTTCTCAAAAACATAATCAGGTCCAGGGATATTCAGATTAACTATCAACTCCCGGGCATGAATTTTTCCCTTTACTGCCAGTTTTATTCCCGGCTGGGCTGTTGTCCCTATTCCCACATTGCCATTTGAAAAGTAAATATTCGGAACGGATGACTGCCACACAGGACTGCCTCCTGCACTACCATTATCGGATGAAGGTACCCACCCCGTTCCGTTATACTTCAGCACCTGCCCTGAAGACAGTGCCCCAGGAAAAGAAACAGATTTCCCCATAATTTTATTTGCATTCCATTTATTTCCTGCCACATCTGCGCTTAATGTAATATTCCCAGTAGACTGATTCGCGGATATTTCTCCCACTCCCAGAATAGCGGTTATGTCTCCCATACCATAAGGCATGGTTACAATATTCCCCCCCGTCAATGACAGATTATTGCCATTTAATGAAAGATTAATCTGGACATTTCCGCTGGCTCCGTTCACTTTGGTAACCTGTGCATCTATCTTTACAGCGAAACACAGCCCCAAAAGAAACACCATAATAATTATCTTCAGTCTCATCATTTCGTTGTATTTTGGCTATTCTTCTCTTCCATCTTCTGTATTCTTTTCTCCTGATCAATGAGATAAAGTGTTAGCTCCTCAATCCGTTTCAGCAGCATCAGATTTAATTCCGACAGGTTAATCCCGTTTGTCTCCATCTCTTTTGCCGAAGGGATGTCAGGAAGGTGGCTATATGTCTTCAGGAATGCCTCCAATTCACGAACCGTACGGAGCGGGTAGTTTTCATCAAAAACATAATCAGGAGCTGGGATATTCGTCTCTACAACAACTTCTTCTGCATGTATATTACCTGCTACTGTCAATGCCTGATCTGGCTGGCTGGTTCCAATTCCAACCTTTCCGTTAACTGCCGAGGTAAAGTAAATATTTCCACTGCCATCCGACGTCCACAATGATGTTCCTGTTCCTGTTTCATCAGCAGAAGGGGTCCATTGTCCTCCAACATATTTCAAAACCTGGTTTAACTGTGGAGTTGCTGTTGAAACCGGGATTCCCTGTATTTCGCTGGCATTCCAGAGGGCACTGGTATTGTCTGCATTAATTGTTACGCTTCCGGAAGTACCTCCTCCAGTCAGCCCTGTCCCGGCTGTAACCCCGGTTATATCTCCGATACCGTAGGGTAAACTAATGGTGTTTCCTCCCGATATCGATAAATTATTATTACTTAATCCAAGATTTAACTGGACATTACCAACATAAGAATTTACCGAGGTTACCCCTCCACTTTCCGTTGTTAACGTAACATTATCAATTGCCATATCGCTGTAATAATTTGAACCCGTTGTGCCATAAAACCGAAGTTTAACTTTTCCTCCCAGATAGGTACTAAGATTAACTGTTGCCTGGAACCATTCATTTCCCTGGTTACCGCTTTTACTCCAAAGCGAATTCCAGTTGGTTCCGTCGGTTGTTGCTTCCAAGGAAAGGGTCCCCATGGCTGAGCCATACATATGAGAGTAAAAAGAGAACTCGGCAGATGATTCTCCCGTCAGATCAAAACAAGAACTCTCCAAGACTGCTGTTTTACTTGGATTATTAGGGCTGGATGCTTCAACATAATAATAGTAACTACCATCCTGAGCGGCAGTTGGCCCGGTACTACTTGAAGGCGTTGATCCCGATTTCCAGGTCCAGTTAGTATCATCTCCTGTGCCATTAACCCACGTATTAGACGAACTTTCAAAACTCTCACTGTATGGATAGCTTGCAATGGTATTTGTACAGGTCAACCCTGCAACGTCATTATCGTGAATTGTGCATGTTCCTGTGGCATTTGATATCGTTGCATTTACCGGATTTGATATCGTAAAAGTAAAAGTCTCATCAGGTTCAATTGATGAATCATCAATAATCGCGACACTTGCCAATAAACTTGTATTTCCTGCCGTGATAGTAGCTGTTCCTGATTTGGCTGTATAATCGCTTCCTGCAATAGCAGTCCCGTTAGCGGTTGTGTAATTAAAAGTAATATTCGAAGTACTTGGCTGGCTTGCGTTAACTAAAAACGTTGCTGTTCCGTCACTTTCATTAATCTCAGCATTGCTAACTGACAATGCAGGAATTGTGCCCCCTCCTGTATAATTGTATAAAGCCGTAACATCTGTCGCACTTAAGGCACGATTATAGACACGTACTTCATCAATCAAACCGGAAAATTTTTCTGATGAAGTAGTCAATGAACCAATATACATATTACCACCTGTCCAGGGAGGATCATATCCGGTATGTGTACATGTTGATTCCAATACTCCGTTATAGTAGATCTTCCATTGGTTGTTACTCCATGTCGCAACGGCATGAATCCACTGATTCGTTGATGGTGTAGTTGTACTTGCACATGTTCTATACCCAGTAGCACCATGAAAATGTGCACCTACTTTTGGTGTACTATTTATATTTAACGTAAAATCACGTCCACTTGTATTTTTTGAGATTATGGTCTTCGTTCCCGTAACCGAAGTAGGATATATCCACGCCGAAAGCGTGAACTCATTGTAACCGGTAATATCAGTGTGATTATTGATGACAACATAATCACCTCCATCAAAACTAAATGCATTACCTACCTTACCGGTTGCACCACGAGTTGCACCATAGTTGGTTCCATTATGCCCTCCCGCTACATCAATAACATCACCAGCCGTATTCTCAAATTCATAATGGGCCACCAACCCGGTGGTTATATTCTGGCTCGTGACTATTCCAAAACCAGCCAGCAA
>JBKDZK010000658.1:0-2039 GCA_047971205.1 Draconibacterium sp. | reverse complement strand
CGATGTGGCTGCGGTGGTACAGCACCTTTTGTTTTTCCTTTATCCGATGTGCGGGCTCGTCCCAGAAATAATACTCTCCGGCGCTTGCCTCATCCAGCAAACCGATAATATTCAGCAAGGTTGACTTGCCGGCACCACTGGGCCCCATTATCGAAACAAATTCGCCTTGATCGATATCAAGGTTTACGCCTTTTAATACAAACGTACGCTGAAATTTTGCGTCGTAATACCTGTCGATGTTTTTTAGTTGTATCATAAAATTCCTACTAAGTGCCAGCGGCACGGTGTTTTGGTAGCAACGGCAGCAATGCCGGTTGCAAAGTCCCGTAGGCACGGTGTTATTTATAAGCTTATTTCCAAATTGTAAATCCATCAATTTTAATTTTAACCATTACAAGTCCTTCAACAAAGACATACACGGTATATCTGGTTACGATTCGCAAAGCCATGGTCGTAACTTAACTCATTTACTACAAATACAAGAGCTACAATTACCACTGCCAGCCCAAGAACCAATCCGACCAGGTTAATTAACGAGTTGGTTTTATCGGCTTTCAGGCTGCGAAAGTTGATGATGAAATTGTTTTTTAATTGTATCATTATGCTGCTTATTATGTTTTATTTTAATGTAGAATATTATCATATACCATGAATTTTTAAATTTATATTTTATTTTTTCATGAAAAAATTCATACTTTTACCATGAATATTAAAAATTGAACAATGCTTGTCAGAAGAATTTTACCGGATATACGTGATTCCCTGGAATTTTTTCCGGTAGTGGCTATTATTGGTCCCCGGCAGGTCGGAAAAACAACTTTGGCAAAACAGTTTATGTCCGAAACCTCAAAGCCCTGCCTTTATCTTGATCTGGAAATCCAGTCTGATTTATTCAAACTGACTGATGCCGAATTGTTTCTGTCGCAACATACCGATTCGTTGGTTATTATTGATGAAGTTCAGATTAAAAAAGAACTGTATCCGCTAATCAGAGGTTTGGTTGACCAGTATCGCGTACCTGCCCGATTTTTATTATTGGGGTCGGCTGCACCCGAACTTATCCGTGATTCGTCGGAATCGTTGGCCGGACGAATTGCCTATCATCAATTGTTCCCTTTTGATATTACCGAAATCTCGACAACTATTTTACAAAACGACTTGTGGTTGAAAGGCGGGTTCCCGGATGCACTTTTACTGCCAAAGCCCAAAATGGCATACCGATGGATGGACAACTTTATAAGCACCTATTTAAACCGCGACCTGTTGCAATTGGGTTTGAATGCTTCACCTTTGGTAACCCGCAGCCTTTGGACGATGCTTGCCCATTTAAATGGTCAATTATTAAATGCCACTTCTATTGGTAGGGCATTGGGTATAACCACGCCAACGGTAAAGCGCTATATCGATTTTCTGGAAGATGCCTTTTTGGTAAAAAGCCTTCACCCATTCCACTGGAATATCTCGAAACGCCTGGTAAAATCGCCAAAGGTTTACCTAAGCGATACCGGTATTTTGCACCACTTGCTAAATGTTTCCGATTTCGATTCATTGTCGGGCAATCCCATAATTGGCAATTCGTGGGAGGCGTTTGTTTTAAACCAGGTGTTGGCGTTAAAGCCCAGTGGCCTTGATGTTTATTTTTACCGGACACACCAGGGAAGCGAAGCTGATTTTGTATTCACGCACGGTTTGAACGTTGTTGCCACCGCCGAGGTTAAATATTCAAATTCGCCACAACTTACCAAAGGAAATTTTCAGGCCGTAGAAGATCTGAATGCACCTGTAAACTTTGTCATTACCCCTTCTTCTGATGATTATCTTTTCAAAGAACGTATCAGGGTTTGCTCCCTGCAAGCTTTTATTTCGGGTTACTTACCCAGTCTTTAAAGTGTTTTAATCCTGTTTTAGTCCCGTAGGCACGGCGTTAGTGCTTCACTGCTTGTAACATCCGAATAACCAGTCATTTATATCAATTTTTATTTTAACCAAAACATCATCGCTACGCGATTTATTCAATGAGATGAATCTCATTTCTACCA
>JBKDZK010000657.1:0-2688 GCA_047971205.1 Draconibacterium sp. | reverse complement strand
CGTTGTTGGCGTGTGTCCAGATAAACGCAGAAGGATCTACACCATATTCCTTTAAAATTTCCAGCTGTTGAAAGGCAGGCAGCGCCGGACCTGTGTGCGACATAATCACCAATCCGGTTGCCTTGTGGGTAATACAGGCCGCTTTCACAACTTTCCGGTCGAGTTCGCTCAATGGTCCACGTTCCACGGCTATTTTGATAAATCCCGGATAAACCCCGGTTCCTTCAATTCCGTTTTTGGCCTCGTCGATCCATAGGGTAGCAAGTTCTTCGGCCGTTTTCTTTTTCAGCTCCTCCGGAATGTATTTCCCATTGTAAGCTGAATACAGCCCGGTATTGGTTACAAAATACATCCCGGTTTTTTCGGAAAGCATTTTTAACAGCTCAGGATCGCGCCCCAGGAAAGCCGGAGTACATTCCATAATCGTTTTATACCCCAGATCACGGGCTTCTAAAAGGTAGGGCAGTACTTTTTCCACCACTTCCTCACGGTTCCAGCGATGATAACCGGTACTGTCGGCACCGATAAAATCAACCAAAATATGTTCGTGATGAAGCGTTTTTCCCATCTTTTTTACAGAAACAGGACCCGTGACGGTCATAATATCCGGTGGTTCCGGGCGACAGGAAACAAGCGCAATAAATAGTACAACGAGAATGTAGTAAGAAGCTCTGATCATCTGCAAAAGTTTTGTTCCAAGGTAAACAAAATATGTTGATCAGGGTTTAAGCGCCGACCCGTCTTTGGCTGAGTTTTTACCTTAAAAAACACCAACATTGCCGGGGAAGAACAAGTAAATTCCGGCTTTGCATTTTTGGGAAGAAAGGGGATGATTTCACTTTGAATTTTTAGAGTAAACCTGGTTTTGGAGATGGCTTTGAATGAAAAGAGGATGTCCACAAAGCTGGTGAAATCAGGTTCTCGCAAAGTAACATAAGAAGTGCAAAAGCCGCAAAATGCTCCCTATCATTTTATATTTTGCGTTCTTTGCGTGAAATTTGCTTTGTGGATACCCTTTTAATATTGCTACGCTTTCGTTTTGTTGATCAAAACAAAAAATCGGTATCAGAAATTTCTAGTTGATCCACGGATCATTCATCGACTTTAACAAGGCTGCCAGTTTCTGTTCCATTTTTTGATCAAGGTCTTCGTCCTGCCCCCAGATATTCTTCATTTGGAAAGGATCAACCGCATCGTGATACAGGTAATAGTATTTCTCACCATTTTTATTTTTAACCACAGCAAAGGTGTATTCGTTGTTCCGAAAGCCTCTGGCGCCCGAAGACGGGTCGGAAGGTTCTGAGCCAAAATACAATTGTTTGTCGGGACGGTTAACCGCTTCGTTAAAAAGTACTTTTGAATAATCCTGGCCTTCCACCGATGAAGGGATTTTATCTTCCAGTCCCATTAAACCCAGCAGGGTTGGCATAAAATCGGGAACATTGATCATGAGGTCTTCCGTTTTTGCGCTAATTTTTTTGGGGAAGTGAACGATGAACGGAATTTCGTAGGCCTCGCGAAACCACACATTTTTGTGCATTAATCCCTGGCTGCCCAGCATTTCTCCGTGGTCGGCAGAAAACACGATGATGGTGTTTTCATACAGACCCGATTTTTTCAGGGCCTCAATCACGCGGCCAATCTGATCGTCCACCCCGTTGATACAGGCAAAGTAATCAGGTGCCTGGTCAATGCTTCTTTCTACGCCTTTGTCGCCCCGTTTTAAATCAGCGGGATACGTAAATTTTACATTTTCACGGTTTAGCAACGAATGGTAATCCTTACCTTTGTAATGATCTCTGTATTTCTCCGGCACTTCTTTAAACGGAGTATGGGGCGGATTTATGGACCAAAACATGGCAAAAGGAGCCTCCTTTTCTCGTTGATTGTGGTTGTTCTCCAGGTAGCTGATCAGGATGTCAGCTTCGTGCTCCGGCGACCATTTGTTGATCGTCGTTTTCTCATCTTTCCCGGCATTCGTCGTCCAGTAATAAGGATCGTTGTGCCGGTTATGTGTGCCGTAAGCGTACCAAAATGAGAAACCATGGCGGTTTTCCGGTGGGCACCAGGTATCCCAGATAACTTCTTCGCCCGGAGCCGTTGGTTCGGGGCCGTCAAGATGCCATTTCCCCAAATACGCTGCACTGTAGCCGTTTTCAGCGAGCACATCCGAAAAGCATTCCTGTTCCGGTTTGAGAAAGTTCCCGTAGGCTGTACGGGCCGAATTACAATTGGCAATTACGCCGTTTGAGAGCGGATATTGCCCTGTCATCAACATCCCGCGATACGGGCTGCAAAGCGGGTGGTTGGCCACTGCCCGGCTGAAAAATACTCCATCAGAAGCCAGTTTGTCGATGTTGGGTGTAAGCACGGGGTCCTCATTCAAAAAGCCCAGTGCAGGCCGCCGGTATTGATCGGCAAAAATAAACAGCAGGTTGGGTTTTGTTTCTTCCTTTACCTTGCTTTTCTGCATGGAGCAGGAAGATAAAACCATAACAAGTACGATCAGGTATATTTGTATAGCTTTCATATTTTATTTCTATTTGATTACGAGTCTGTTTCTTTTTTTCATGTGCCGGTATAGTTTATCCTGTAAATCCGTTACCAGCTCCTTGTTTTCCTGTTTCTCTGAAATATTTACGGTCTCTTCAGGATCGGCAACAAGGTTATAAAGCATCCGTGTGTATC
>JBKDZK010000656.1:0-1756 GCA_047971205.1 Draconibacterium sp. | reverse complement strand
TGCCATTGCAGGCATCTTTAACGCCCCAATGGCCGGTATCGTTTTTACCCTCGAAGTTTTGATGCTCGATCTGAACATGGCCTTTTTAATTCCACTGTTGATATCCGCTGTAACGGCCACTGTGTTAGCCTACTTTTTTATGGGCGAAGGAGTGCTGTTGAAATTCGTACAGGTTGCTCCCTTCGAAATCAACACTATCTGGATTTTTCTTTTGGTGGGTGTTTTTACCGGGTTTTTAGGCCTTTATTTTACCCGCGGTACCATGTACTTCGAAAGTCGGTTTAAAGGCATTAATAGCTGGTTTATACGCATGTTGGCCGGTGGTTTCATCCTCGGAGTGCTGGTATTTCTTTTTCCTCCGTTGTGGGGGGAAGGGTACGACAGTATTATTACCGTTTTTAATAACCACGGGAATGAGTTGCTCGATTCATCTCTTTTTGCCCCCTGGAAAGATAATCCGTACATCGTGTTACTGGTAGTTGCCGGTATTTTGTTATTTAAAGTACTGGCTATGTCAGCGACCACCGGAGGAGGAGGTAACGGCGGAATCTTCGCCCCAACTTTGTTTTCCGGAGCCTTGGCCGGTTATTTTGTCATAAAGCTTCTGAATACTTTATTTGCTCTTGATGTGGTGGAAAACAACTTCGCCCTGGCCGGAATGGCCGGAATGATGGCAGCAGTAATGCACGCACCGCTTACCGGAATCTTCCTTACGGCCGAAATAACAGGTGGTTACGGAATGTTTATTCCACTATTGATCACGTCCACAGTGGCCTATGTAACCATTATGGCGTTTGAACCACATTCAATCTATACCAAACATCTGGCAGATACCGGCGAACTGATTACCCACAATAAAGACAAAGCCGTGTTGAGGTCGATGGAAGTGAAAAAGCTGATTGAAAACGACTTTGTTATTCTTTCGCCTGACGGGACATTGAGGGATCTTGTAAAAGCCATTTCAAAATCGAACCGAAACTTATTTCCCGTGGTGGATAAGGAAGGCTATTTAAAAGGAATTGTCAAATTATCGAAGATCAAATCATTGATTTTTGAATCGGAACTCTATGACAAAGTAAAGGTGAAGGATTTGATGTTCATGCCCGAGTTTTATATTTCGTCGCAGGACAGTATGGAAATAGTTGCGGAGAAGTTTGAGACTTCGAACCGCTACAACCTGGCTGTTATTGACAACGGCAAATACCTTGGGTTTATCTCCCGCGCTTTGGTGTTTTCCAACTACCGGAAAACGCTGGAGTATTTTTCACACGACTGATCCTCGGAGTTGAAAGGCATTTCTGCTTCCGTAATTCAACAAAGGAGTGTATGTATTTTACGTATTTTTGAATGAACATTTAGAAACAGTTAGTTATGACTTCAAGAAGATCTTTTTTTGTGAAAGGCTCTTTGGCATTGGCCGGGATTGGCCTTGCAAAGCAGGGACTGGCATCAGTTGGTGCTGAAAACGGCGGCAACATTCCGATTGTAATTTCTACGTGGAATCATGGTTTGCCGGCCAACGAGGCTGCCTGGGAGGTACTTTCAAAAGGCGGTCATTCGCTTGATGCGGTGGAAGCAGGTGTGCGTGTTCCCGAAGCCGATCCCAACGTAATTACCGTAGGGAAAGGGGGCATTCCGGATGCCGAAGGCAAAGTAACACTCGATGCCTGTATTATGGATGAAAAGGGCCGCGCCGGGTGTGTTACCTACCTTCAGCATATTGTGCATCCGATTTCTGTGGCCCGTTTGGTAATGG
>JBKDZK010000655.1:0-1653 GCA_047971205.1 Draconibacterium sp. | reverse complement strand
AGTTAGAAAGAAAAGAGGGGGATATAAGTATTCTTCCTCTTTTAATGCAGATAAAATGGTTGAATCGAATAAAAATAAAGTACTAAAAAGATACCTAAAGGGGAACTATTCTGTAAACGACCATTTACAGATGAAGCAGTGGTTGAGAAATAATTTGGAATACAAAGAAATCGAACCCTTATTGGACGATTCATGGGAGGTTTATGGAAAGCAAAAATCAGAACAGCCTGAACAACATGTTTTTGAAAAAATCATCAGCCAAATATGGCTTCAGGAAGAGGATCGGAAAACCCGGAATAACCTAAGAAATATATTTATCCGGGTGGCTGCTGCCCTGATTATCGGTTTGGTTGCAGGATATTTTGTTTCGAATTTAAGACAAGCTCCCTATGCGCCTGCGTACTTTACAGCGCATGCTCCCAAAGGTTCCATTTCAGAAACGCTACTGCCTGATGGCAGTCTGGTTGTTTTGAATGCAGGCTCCACGCTGGAGTACGCATTGGGAAACAACAATCAGGTAAACGAAGTTCGCTTAAACGGGGAGGCCTGGTTCGATATTCATCCCAACCCGGAACGGAAATTTGTTGTAAAAACATCGCATTACAATGTAAATGTTACAGGCACACAATTTAATGTAAAAGCTTACGAAGACGACGACATAATTACAACCACCTTGGAAAAAGGAAGCGTAGCCATTGAGTCGGGCGAAAAAACAGCACTTGCTTATTCCCCCGAATTAAAACCCGGCGAACAATTTTCATTGAATAAAGAAACCCAGAAAGCCATTCTGGGCAAGGTAAATACAGAAATATACACCGCCTGGAAAGACAATAAGCTGGTTTTCATAAATATGGATTTAGATGAGCTCTTTGTGCTTCTGGAACGTAAATTTGGAGTAGACATTGAAATCTCAAATCCTGAGATTCTCGACCTGCATTATACCGGCACAATCAAAAACGAAACCATCCTGGAAATACTCGACTTGATTTCGCTGACCCTTCCTCTCAACTATGAAATTATCGGACAAAAAATAGTAATAATACCAAAACTAAAATAAAGTGCTTATGACAAGAACCTAACTGGCCAATGAAAAAAGCCGGCGATGCTCCAACATCAACCGGCATTTGAGTTTAATAACGGTGCTCCAACACCATAATTAATTACTAAAACAATCAAATTTATGAAATTTTTTATGAATCGACCCATTCCTCATTTCAGGATGGTACGAAAACTTATGATTATTATGAAACTAACCTGGATATTACTACTCGCTGGGATGCTTCAGGTTTCTGCCTCAGTTTATTCTCAGTCAGTCAAATTTTCATTTAACATGAAAAACCAAAAGGTGATCGATGTTTTGAATGAAATTGAAACCAATAGTGAATTTCGTTTCTTCTACCAGAACGAACAAATCGATTTGAATCGTCGGGTAACGGTGCAAACCCAAAATGCAACCGTAGACGAAATTTTGAAAGAGATGTTTGAAGGAACAGATATTTCCTACTCCTTAAAAGAGGAAAAACTGGTTCTGTTAATGAAAGAAAATATTGTTAACTCGAATACAACGGAAAGCCAACAGAATAAAAACATTTCCGGAAAAGTTACCGACAAATCTGGCCAACCCTTGCCGGGTGTTACTGTGGTAATTAAAGG
>JBKDZK010000654.1:0-1724 GCA_047971205.1 Draconibacterium sp. | reverse complement strand
GTTAACGGTTTTAATCAGCGGTTGAAAATGGTCGATAAACAAGCTCACCGCCGTACTTAAAAGCAACAATATCCCGATGGATCCGGCTGATGGTTTCCATAATTGCCTTATCATCCAACGGGGAAAAATTATCCTTCTTGAAACACCTGCTTTCCAAACTGCTGCAAATAGATGCAGTCCCGTCAGTATGGTGTACCACATGCACCTGGTTTTTTACGAAGAAGTCGAAATCAGTGGCATATTCAGCGTTTTTAACCCTAACAAACTGATACTTAGGTGTTAGAGAGCCCCCACCCAAACCTATGCGGATTCCGGAGGAGAGGGAGTTTTGTTTTTCATTCGTTGAATTTTCAAAACTGAAATTATCATTTTTCTTTTCCATAGTATTGTTATTTAAAATTATGCGTCTTTCCATCGTGTCGTCCGTTGTTGTTTTGGTGGCGTGAAAAGGTAGTATGCGGGGGCAGACAGGTTTTTTGCGAAAAATACTACCCGACGCAGGAGGGTGGAGATTTTTTGCAAAACCGGAGGCCCTGAACTTGTATGCGCCTGCATACGGGTTACCTTTGCCACCGGGACGGCAGAGGACGACACGAAAGCGGATGTTTAAATTTTACAATGGGGAAAGTACACGAGTTAAAAAGGCAAAAACATTCATTCCTGTGAATGCCGGTAAACACTAACTGAAAATTTATGTATTTTCTCTGGTGGTTTGTTAATACCAGGATATATTTGTATATTTGATTATATTATCAAGTTATATATAAAACAAAATGAAAAGTATATCAAGAGAACTGATGGGGGCATCTGCCATTCCTATAATCTTGTCGGTTTTGCGAAATGCCGACAGTTACGGTTATGAAATCGTGCAGCGGGTAAAAGAATTGACCAACGACGGTATTACATGGAAGGAAGCGAGTATTTACCCGGTGTTGAAAAAACTGGAAAATGCCGGGATGATAAAATCTTACTGGAAAGTGCAGGCAGGCCAGCGGCCCAGGAGGTATTACACCCTTTTAGTGGACGGAGAAAAACAACTTGAACAGAATATGCAGGAATGGGAATTAATCCAGACTGTATTTGCAACTCTCCTGAAACCGGCGACATAAATTTTTGGAGTGTTTGAGGGTCTGAATGTTTGAAAGTTGTTCGATGGTTTTTTGATAATTTACTGAAACCGAATTGATTGTCTGTTGTTTACCGGGACATTTGAGTCCGGGGACTTCCACTAAATGCACATACTATAAATTTGAAGACAAAACTGGAGGCTAAATAGTATTTCTTTTTAAATTTGGTGTATCGTTTGAAGTTGTTGAAACAAAAATACACCTAACTATGGAAAGTAATGCAGGATTTAATCTTCAAAGATTATATAGCTGGATGGATGGAAAAGATTCAGTCAGAACCGGCTGTAACAGAAGCCGATGCAGAAGAATTAAAAAGTCATTTGCTGGATTTAATGGATGACCTGAAAGCAGGGGGCCTGGATGAAGAAGAAGCTTTTTGGGTGGCTTCAAAACGCTTGGGTAACAGCACGGATTGGGGCGAAGAATACCGGCAGGAAAACAACCCGGTTATCCAAATGCGCAGGTCGCTGATTATTCTGGCAGGTGTACTGGCCTATTTTGTATGTTATTATTTTATATTGTCAACTTCAAAGTTGCTGTTTATAACTTTGCTGTTCAAAGATGTTGACGGATACATGGCCGCAGACTGGGTTTCCA
>JBKDZK010000653.1:0-5322 GCA_047971205.1 Draconibacterium sp. | reverse complement strand
GCATAACGTGAAAGTAAAAGCAGTAGGCTTTATTGAAAACGCCGTGCGAAAGGCTGTTCCCTCCGATTCGGGCCAGCCGGCCATCGATTTTGTTTTTGCAGCACCCGGCGGACAAGGCATGCAAAGCTATACTTTTACGCGTGGAGTTGTACTGAATTACCCGGGGTTTACGGCGGGATTTGAATCGGGCGATCACCGGATGGTGAATTTCTTTATGAAAGACGGTGCCCTGTTTATGCGTTCTGAAGTGGCCCTCGAAGAAACAACAATGGCTTCGCAGGAAACGGTGACACTGCCTCCCGGACATACGATTGCTGTAAAATCTATGTTTTTATACGGGTTTGACGATTTTCGTTTCCTGGTTCGCAATTTTCATCCGAGTGCTAGTTTTACTGCAGTGAAAAATCAAAGCGAGACCAACGAAAATGCCGTTCTTGTTGAGATTTCCGACGGAGTGAAACAACAAACGGTGCCGGTTTACGGGCATTCCGGAATGGCACCCGATACCATCAGTATACCACTGGGGAGCGGAAAACTAAAACTGGCTTACGGTGCGCGGCCGCTTTACCTGCCGTTTAGTATCTATTTAAAAGACTTTCAACTGGAGCGTTATCCCGGCTCGGAGTCTCCGTCTTCGTTTGCCTCCGAAGCAGTTTTGATCGACGGCGAACGCAACATCAACCGTGATATCCGAATTTATATGAACAATACACTAACCCATCGCGGGTATAAATTTTTCCAGTCGTCGTACGATACCGATGAAAAGGGAACCATCCTTTCCGTTAACTATGATTTTGTGGGAACCTGGGTATCGTACTTCAGCTACTTCTTACTGATTGTGGGAATGATGCTTTCGCTGATCAATAAAAACTCGTACTTCCGCTTTTTGGCGAAAAAGCTCAAAAACATTTCTGTAAGCGCTGTGCTTGTTTTGGGAATTGTTGGCGGATTTTCGATGTCGGCCTCTGCTCAAGGTGGTGCCGAAGCGTCGCTTCCTCCCATCGATAAAAGCGTGGTGGAAGAGTTTGGCCAGCTGTGGGTGCAGGGCGTTGACGGACGTATTGAGCCAATCTCGACACTGACCAGTGAGATTGTTCGGAAAGTGAGTAAAAAATCGACGCTTTACGGAAAATCGCCCGACGAGGTGGTATTGAGCATGATGGCTTATCCTGAGATATGGCGCACGCTGCCCATTATCCGGGTTTCGGAGAAAGACCTCGCCGTGGAACTGGGGGTGCAGGGAAAATACCTGGCAGCCGATATGCTGTTTGACAGCAACGGAAATTACCGGATCATTGACGAAGTGCGGGCTGCGTATGCAAAAGCACCGGCCATGCGTAACCGTCTTGAGAAGGAATATATTTACCTCGACGAGCGGGTTAACATCTGTTTTATGGTTTTTCAGGGGGCTATTTTTCACATCTATCCGCGCGAAAGAAGAGAAGACACCTGGTATGCTCCCGGAGCCAATGCCACGGAATACACGGATGGTGATTCTATTTTTATCAAAAGCGGGTTTCAGTTGTTGATTCAATCCATCAATGATAACAACAACGAAGACGCCGTTCAATTGCTAAAGGCAGTCGAAAGTTTTCAAATCAAATACGGGGCGGCACTTTTGCCAAGCCCAACCAAAAGAAACCTGGAGATTTTATACAACAAGGTTAATCCGTTCAAGCGGATCTTCCCATTCTATTTACTGTTTGGAACCCTGCTGTTGTTTGTTTTGTTTGTAAACATATTCAGGCAGAAACCATTGCCTACGTTTTTCAAATATGGTTTTTTCGGACTGATCGTGATCCTCTTCCTGGTGCATACTGTGGGGCTAGCTTTGCGCTGGTATATTTCGGGGCACGCGCCGTGGAGCAACGGCTTCGAATCGGTGGTATACGTGGCGTGGGCAACCATGCTGGCCGGCCTTATCTTTGGTCGCAAATACCCGATGGTGATCGGAACTGCCGCTTTTCTCTCGGGCATTGCGCTGTTTGTGGCTCACCTTAGCTGGATGAACCCCGAAGTAACACCGCTGGTGCCGGTGCTTAAATCATACTGGCTGGCAATTCACGTGGCTATCATTACTGCCAGTTACGGGTTCTTTGGGCTAAGTATGATACTGGGAGTGCTGACCATGATTTTCATGGTATTGCGGAGCCAAAATAATGCGGGCAAGGTAAGTGGTTTTATTGAGCAGCTTACTACCATTAACGAGATGTCGGTAACAGTGGGCCTGTATTTTCTTACCATTGGAACATTTCTCGGTGGTGTTTGGGCCAACGAAAGCTGGGGTCGTTACTGGGGCTGGGACCCCAAAGAAACCTGGGCGCTGATTACTGTGGTGATTTATTCGTTTATAGCACACATGCGGATGATTCCTTCGTTGAAAGGAGCCTACAACTATAATTTTGCGTCGATACTTGGCTTTGCTTCTGTGCTGATGACCTATTTCGGCGTCAATTATTATTTGTCAGGGCTGCATTCGTACGGAAAAGGCGTGGCCGACGGCGTAAATCCGGCGGTTCCGATAAGTTTTGCCGTGTTGGCCGGGCTAATGCTTTGGGCTTACATTAAAGAATCGAAATACGAAAAGAAGCTGGCCGAATAAGCAGCAATCAGATAAACTGAAATAGGTTTCGGAAAAGAATATTGCCAATACCTGTTGGGGAAGAAATGGTATGCCTGGGGCGGTCATCGTTTTTCATTTTTGGAACAATTGGCTCCGATAGTTGATTCGGTAATTGTCAATATGTTGATTATGAGCTGATTGCTATTATGTGGAATATTTATAAATAACAGGCTTGTAAATATCTAATTGTTTGGATGTAAATTCGTTCAGCATCAAAACTCTTATCTTTCGCTGTTTTTTTAATTGAAATATGGGACAGACAGTTACTCGTACTTTTGACATTCTGGAACACACCTTAAAGGAATATCCCCGGAAAGATGCCATCGCCGGAAAAAAAGATGGAAAATGGTACAGCTTCTCCACCCAGGAGTACAATCAAAAATCGTATCAGTTTGCCTTGGGCCTGATGGTACTGGGCCTGGAAAAAGGCGATAAGATCGCCACGGTTACCAATAACTGTCCCGAATGGTGCATTGCTGATATGGGTATGGCCATGGCGGGAGTAGTGCATGTTCCCATTTATCCAACCATCGGGGAAGATGAATACCAGTATATTCTGAAACACGCCGAAGTAAAAATGCTGATTGTGGGCGATGCCAAACTTTACAAAAAACTGTTGCCTTTGGCCGAGCAGATGGAGTTAAAGCATTTGTACTCTTTTGAGGCGGTTGAAGAGGCAAGAAATTACCAGGAAATCATGGACCTGGGAGAATCCGGGAGATCAGCATTGGAGGAAAAACTGGAGGAATGCAAAGCTTCTGTAGTTCCCGACGATGTTGCCACACTCATTTATACTTCAGGAACAACCGGCGTGCCCAAAGGGGTGATGCTTACCCACGAGAACCTGGTTTCCAATTTTGTGGAACATGCAAAAATGCACCATCTCGGAAAAGAGCACCGGGTCATTAGTTTTCTTCCGCTGTGTCATGTGTACGAACGCAGTGTGAATTACCATTTCCAGTACAAGGGAATGGGTGTTTATTATGTCGGAAGCCTGGCGCAGATTATGAGTGCGATTAAAGAAGTGAAGCCGCATATGTTTAACTCGGTGCCCCGTTTGCTCGAGAAAGTTTACGACGGCTTTGTGGCCAAGGGAAAAGAACTGAGCGGAATAAAAAAGAGCCTGTATTTTTGGGCACTCGACCTGACGCAGCATTTTGAATACAATAAGAAATACGGTCCTTTGCTCCGAATGAAAATAAAAATTGCCGACAAGCTTATTTACTCCAAATGGAGAGAAGCACTGGGGGGCAATATCATTTACATTGTCTCGGGTGGGGCAGCATTACAGCCCCAAATTGCGCGGGTGCTGGGCATGGCCGGAATGTGGAACCTGGAAGGATACGGACTGACCGAAACTTCGCCGGTGATTGCCGTTAACAACCCGGCACAAAACGAGATGAAGATCGGAACAGTTGGTCCTGTGCTGGAAAATGTGGTTGTAAAAATTGCTCCGGATGGTGAGATTCTTTGCAAAGGGCCCAGCGTAATGAAAGGATACTACAAAGCGCCTGACCTGACAGCCGAGGTGATCGATGAAGAAGGTTGGTTTCATACCGGCGACATCGGTATCTTGGACGAAGGAAAATTTCTGAAAATCACCGACCGGAAAAAGGAAATATTCAAACTTTCAGGTGGCAAGTACGTTGCTCCGCAAATGATCGAGAACAAACTGAAAAGTTCTACGCTGATTGAACAGGTAATGGTGATCGGGGCCAACGAGAAATTTGCTTCGGCTTTGATTTCTCCGAATTTCACCCTGCTTCACGACTGGGCGGCAGAGCATAAACTTCACTACGAAAACAACAAGGAATTAATTCAATTGCCGGAGGTAATCGATAAGATTCAAAAAGAAGTGGGCAAGATCAATAAAACGATTGGAAGCCACGAGCAGATTAACCGGATTCGCTTGGTGTGTGAGGAGTGGACACCTGCTTCGGGAGAATTATCACCCACTCTAAAGCTTCGCAGAAATATTGTTGCAGAGAAATACCGGAACTTAATTGATGATATCTACTCGGTTAGTAAATAACCGGTTTTTGCCAGGCGTAAAACAAGCGCTGAACCAAACTTAGCAAAAGCTGCCGGAATTTTCCGGCAGCTTTTCATGTTTTTTGACTATTCGTAATTTGTAAGGAATCGGCCTAAAAGAGCGCTCTGCTCCATGGAATTCCAGCCAGGATCAAAACCAGCGAAAGGGTGTAGAAAATAGCCGCAGTTCGGTGCTTTTTCTCCGGTGATGAAGCTTTCTTCGATTTTGAACGGCCAATGTGAATCAGCACCAGGGCAACCACCATTAGCAAAATGTGCTCCACCGTATAGAAACGGAGGTCGGGGTTTTTCATGGCTGCTCCAAAATTCTGGAAAGCCGCTTTGGTGATCGGGCTTACAAAAGCATAAAGCACCAGCCCCACCAAAAACTGCAGATCAGTAAAAATAACCAGTATTAAATTGAACAGATTGTCGGTCTTCTTCCATTCTCGTTTTCCTAACCAACCGCTTATGGCAAGAACCACCGAAACAACCAACGCCAGTAAAACCAACCAGCGGAATCCATTGTGTGCATGTAATAATCCAGTGTACATAATATATTACTAAAGTTTCGCACTAAGATATAATCTTTTTTGTTTCAGTTGTTTGTGATTTTGTTTGATTTGCTGAACGCTTGATTATAAGTGTATTATGTTTTCCATTTGTCT
>JBKDZK010000652.1:0-2256 GCA_047971205.1 Draconibacterium sp. | reverse complement strand
TTAGTTTGTTTTTATTTGCTGTTGGAGTAAGTGTGGGGCTATTAGGAAGTTTATTTCCAATAAATAAATATTTGAAATTTAAACGGTAATTTAAAGGAGCGAAAATATGAGGAAAGTAATGAAGAAGGTAAGTATTGTATTGTTAGCAGTATTTATGGTAATAGGAATCTTAGTACAGTACGAAACAAACGACATTCAAGCGACGAACTTTGAAGGTGAAGAAGAAAAATGGACATCTATATGTTCGCAATATACAACTGATCAATCGATTATTGCTACGTGCAATGAATATAAAGAGTATTTAAATGATAAGACAGCGCAAAAACAACAAGAATCAGCAAATGCCCAAGATGAAATTGATGCGGTTGAAGGTGATCTTGCTAAGTTGGGTGATTTAGTATATCAGTATCAACAAGATGTTGAAGCTGTAGAAATAGAAATTGCCACAGTGAGTGAATCTATTGTGAATATGGAAGCCAATATTGTAGAAGTTGACGCGAAAATTTCTAAACAACAAGCGAAAGTGAATGAGCGTAAACAAGCGGTTAAAGATCGGATGATTGATATTCAATCTTCGATTAATACCAATGAATATATTAATTTTATTATGGGAGCAAAAAATTTGGTCGATTTTATTCAACGCTCAGAAAGTGTTGGGACCATTACCGATTATGATAACCAACAAATGGATTTATTAGCCCAAGAAATTGAAAAGTTAGATACCGATAAGGCAGAGTTAAAACGAATCCAGGAAACAATAGAAGCACAAAAATCGGTGTTAGCGAGTCAAAAAACTGAGCTTGAGGCGAAGAAAAAAGAAAGTGAGACGGCGTCTGCGGCTTTAGAAATTCAAAAAAATGAATTTGTGGCTACGCGTGATGCTGCATCGGATGAAGCGAGTGCGGTAGCATCTTGCATGCCTTCGGCACCAGTGGCACCACCAACGACGGACACAGGCAACCCTAATGGTGGGGGAAGTTTAAATTGGAATCGTGATTGGTATAGTATGTATTACAGTTCACCATATAATATTATTAGTAATGTGAACTTGACAGGACAATGTACGTGGTATTGCTTTGGTCGAGCAAGTGAAGTGAATGGTAGCTATTTACGTAATCTTCTGCCGACTGGCAATGCTGCTAATTGGTATGCACAAGCTGCTGCGAAAGGATTGGCCGTAGGTCAAGCACCACAGACCAATGCGATTATTGTTTGGGGATTTGGACAATATGGTCATGTAGCGTTTGTCGAATCATATACCAATGGTGTTATTACTATTTCTGAAGGAAATGTAAATGTTCCAGGGGGAGGATTGGGATATGGTACTTCTTTAGAAACAGCCATCCAATACACACTAACGTCTACATTGTCATATGATAGTTTAGTTTCGCAACGTGGAGCTCCGGTTGGATTTATTTATTTCTAGTAGTCAAGAAGATGCGATGCGTCTTCTTTTTTTAGGCAATAAAAAAGGAGCGAGGTGCTCCTTTTGCCTATTCACTTCTTAATGCGTCAACTGGATCTTTTTTTGCAGCTATTTTAGAAGGGATAAAACCTCCCATTAATGTCAATAACATACTCATGATAATAAGTATAATGGCATGCAACGGATTTAATTTTGCTTCATTTGCCAACCCTGACATATCTTCAATAATGATATTAGCTGGGAAGGTTAATAACCAAGCTATACCAATTCCAATCAATCCTGAACATATACCAATAATAAAGGTCTCTGCATTGAATACCCGAGTAATATCTTTTTTTCTGGCTCCTAACGCTCGTAGAATACCAATTTCCTTGGTTCTTTCTAATACTGATATATAAGTAATAATTCCAATCATAATACTGGATACGATGAGGGAAATGGATGAAAAGGCAATTAAGACAATTGTGATAGCACTCATAATATCACCTGTTAAAGATGAAATCATTTCTGCCATAGCTGTATAGTGGATAGTATCCACTTCGGATTTTCCATCAATGTATGCATCTAAGTATATTAAAATCTTATCTTTCGCATCAAAGTCTTTCGGATAAATATAAACTGCAACTGGAGTTGAATCTACTCCTAAATAACTTAACATTGTTTCTTTGGTATTATTTTTATCAAAGGCTTGTCCACTTAATACGTTAAACTCAGCATTTTCTTGAGCCTTCACAATGGCGGAATCTTTATTCTTGTTAATAATTTGATCAACTAGAGCATTGGTATAGGCAATACCACTACCATTCGCAATGGTTTCTTTGTCTTCTTTC
>JBKDZK010000651.1:0-2451 GCA_047971205.1 Draconibacterium sp. | reverse complement strand
TTTACATGGCTGCCGGGTTTAAACACCGATTCGCGGATGTCCTGTTCGGTAGCCGTTACCATTTCCAGTTGGTTCACATGTACTGCAAGTCCGCGGATGCATTCCAGAATTATCGCGCTATCGTCTATTTTTGCTTCTCTTATGGTAATCTCCATTTTTCTGTTTTAAGTTGGTTTTGACATAGTGTTTTGAAAGCCGACTTCTTCGAAGTGTCCACTAAAATAGTGGTGCCGTCTTTTTCAATCAGGTATGCGTTACTTCGTCCGGAAAGTATACGGGTAATTTGGTAGTTGTTTTTTGTGTTCCAGCTTTTCATTCTTTTACAGCTATTTAAAAATAGCAATCTTTTGTAAAGAATGAGAATGCAGGCTGAAATATAAACTTAATTCATCCAGAGGGAATTCTTGATTTCGGAGGCAATCTCGTTCATATTAAACGGCTTGCTAAAGTATTTGCGGATAAGTCCGTGGTCGAGCGCCTGCTGAATTTCGGTATTAATGTCGAAGCCCGTAACAATAAAGTAAGAGCTTCTCGGGGCAATGTCTGTTGCCTGTTTTATAAACTCGATTCCACTCATATACGGCATTTTCATATCGCTCAGCACCACACCGATATCGTGGTTGTTTTTTAAAATCTCCAGACCACTCGGGCCATCGGAAGCGGTTAGTACTTCGTATTGCTTGGACAAATTGGCTTTTAGCAGCAAAAGGTTCAGTGGCTCATCGTCCACGTATAAAATTTTTGGTTTACTCATGATGTGTGTTTTTTTAACGGTAATTCTACGGTTACAGTGGTGCCTTTTCCCGGAACGGAGCTAAAACGCAACTCACCGTTGTGTTCTTTGATGATGCTGTAAGTGATTGACAGCCCCAGGCCGGAGCCTTTTCCCGGGTCTTTGGTGGTATAAAATGGTTGTGTAATTTTTGCCAGGTCTACTTCTTCAATGCCACAACCGGTGTCGGTAATCTCGGTTATAACGCTGGAGCCACTGTTGATGGTGCGGATGTTTATTTCCCCTTCGGCGCCTATCGACTGGCTGGCATTCATCAGAATATTGAGGAAAATCTGGTGCATTTTACCCACATTTCCCGGAATGATGATGGCATGATCGGCATAATTCTCTTCCACTTTCACCCGGTACTTTAATTCGTTGCTCAATATCATCAGGCAGTTCCCGATAATCTCGTGCAGATCGCAATTCTCGTCGTACGTGGTGTTGGTGCGACTCATCTGGTTGAGGCCCGAAACAATGGCATTAATCCGCTCAATCCCGGTACGTATGCCTTTCAGAAAAAGGTCGGTGTTTTCGTGCTGAAGCTTGTCCTCCTCGAAGTAGTGCTCCAGGCCGGTAAGTCCTCCCAGCATGTAATTCAGCGGGTTGTTGATTTCGTGTGCAATTCCGGCGGTGAGCACGCCAAGCGAAGCCATTTTCTCGGCCTGAAACAATTGGGCCTGCATGTTATTCAGGTTTTCCAGCACGTGTCTCAGGTCCTCGTTTTGCCGGTTAATGGTTTCGTTTTTTAGCGAAAGCTCCTGAACCACTTTATCCAGTTTGTGGGTTTTCTCCACTACCATTTCGTGCAGGTTGTCGCGGTGTTGCTGAACTTCTGCTTCTGTATCCCGAAGTTTCTTCAGGTGTTTTCGAAGGATCAGGAAAAAAAAGATACCGGTAACACCCACATAAAACCAACCTTTGTAGGTTTGGATTTGTGTCATTACTTCCGGATCGGAAATTACGCTGTTCAGAAAACGGTCAGAAAAAATGATCCAAAGTCCTCCGGCCAGTAAGTAAGCCGCTGTCAGACTGTGTTCAAACCTTATTTTTTTTATCATTTTGTTCGGATGTGTCTGTTTTCGCTACAAAAATACTACTAATTGTTCAAATGTGCATATCTCGTCATAGATGGAGTCGTTTGTTACTCTGTTATTAACAAATAAATAGTGGTGTTTTGTTTATCCTGAATAGGATTTAATGTGCAAAAATAATTTGAGGCAGAGTAGTGGCCTGTATTCCTTAAACGTCGGGTGTTTCTACTTTCGGGAGGTGGCGGTCTTTGCAAAAGAATGCGTGACTTTAGGCCGGAGAAATAAATCGCAGGTAACCCACAGTTGAAATTACCCCGTAGCAATTTTGCGAATCGGGAGCCAGAATAATTATTCGTAATTACACGGCTGCAGGAAGGCCTTTAGTTAGCTGGCTAGTTTTCGAAAAGCCGCGGCTGATGGGAGGTTGGGGGTAAAGATGTTTCGGTGCGCTGCACCTTTATTCTCAACGACAATTTCGATCTATAAAGATTTCGCAGCGATGCTGCTAAAGAAATCCCGGGGGGATTGTATACCCAAAACAAATAACTTTTCGGTTTTTTCACTCGTTCTTTTTCCCTTTTTCTACACCAAAATTTTAAACCGTAGCTACGGCTATGCCTGAAAATTTTGACTTGAAAAAGAAAA
>JBKDZK010000650.1:0-1574 GCA_047971205.1 Draconibacterium sp. | reverse complement strand
TACGTGCGCCAAGCCACGGTTGATCGTATTTTCCTGCTTCTTGAGTTTAGCCGGCCAGTGTACAATAAACGGAGTGGCGCTCCCTCCTTCGTACGATTCCTTTTTCCAGTAGCGAAACGGCGTGTTGACCGCACTCGCCCATGCATTCCCAATGTAATTCCAGGTGGTTTCGGCTCCCGGATGATCCGAATTGTACTCGATAATGGTAGAATCGCGAGTAAATCCGGGTCTGTCAAAACCAGGAGGATAGCCCCGTTCGTAGGAAGCCCCGTTGTCGGAAAGCACAAAAATGATAGTATTTTCATATTGTCCCGTAGCCTTCAGCTTTTCAATGATTTGGCCAATCCCCTGATCAACCCGGTCAACCATTGCCGCATGCACCGACATACAAGCTGCTTCATATTCTTTCCGTTCACATTCGTCCCATTTTCTGCCCGACGAATTTTCAGGAAGCGGGTAAGTTTCACGGTCGATCAACCCCAGTTCCAGCATTCGCTTGTAACGTTTTTCACGCAAAACCTCCCAGCCTTCGCTGTACGTATCCGTGTATTTCTCAATGTCTTCCGGAAGTGCATGCAAAGGCCAGTGCGGCGCGGTATGCGCCACGTACAAAAAGAACGGTTGGTCGTCCCTGCTGTAATCGTCAATCAAATCAAGGGATTTTTGAGTGATAAAATCGGTCATATAAAAATCGTCGGGCACTTCTTTTATCGGCTCTTCGTTGTGGACCAGGCTGAAAGGATCGAAGAAATTTACCACTCCCCAGATAACACCCCAATGTTCTTCAAAACCCCGGTTACACGGATAGTTTTCAAGCGGAGAAAAGGGACCGTAATCCACCTGGTGAGCCATCCAGCGAAGCTGCTCCACCGGATCGTCTACCGGTTTGGTTTGCGACAAATGCCATTTCCCGGTCATGCCGGTGCGGTAGCCGTTTTCCTTTAACACTTCGGCAATGGTAGCCGTATTCATCGCAAGGTTTACGCCCATCCCGTTAATGCCCGCCACCTGCGGATACTGTCCGGTAAGCAAGGAGGCTCGCGTTGGGCAACACCGTGCGCAGTTGTGCATTTGCGTAAAACGAACACCTTCTTCTGCCAGGCGATCGATGTTGGGTGTTTGAATCTCTCCGCCATAACATCCCAGATCAGAATACCCCATGTCGTCCACCATCACAAGCAGAATATTGGGGCGCTCATCCACGTTCTTTTCCGGCACGGAGCAGCCAACAACCATTGCGGCCAATAAAATAAGCAACCAACTTAGTTTATTCATTTTTTAATGCTTTTTCGATTTTCACTTCCCCCGATGGACGTTTCAATGGCTCACCCGCTTTGACTGCTTCCCCAAAGTTCGGAGTTCCGTCTGTGTTCCAGGTAAACGGCTGCATGCGCACGTCGCGGTTCCAACCGGGCTCTGTTCCTTTTTTTGAATGATAGATGATCCAGTCTTCTGTTCTGTCGGGCGATTTAACAAACGATACATGCCCCACCCCGTGAACTGCCTGGTTTCCTTCGAATACCGGTCCCTGTTTTTTCCAGCTTTCAGGATTCAGCGGATCAGCATCCGCACTC
>JBKDZK010000649.1:0-3021 GCA_047971205.1 Draconibacterium sp. | reverse complement strand
CGAACAATGCTAAACGAGACAAGTGCCGGCGGATGCGCGTGGATCACCGCTTTAATGTCGGGGCGGCTTTTGTATATCGCAATGTGAAACGGGTATTCCGAAGAAGGCTTGTGTCTTCCTTCAATGGTTCCATCGCTTTTTACGCACACGATATCGGTAGGACGCAAGGTCCCTTTGTCGATGGCAGAAGGTGTTACCCACACATCCCCGTTTTCGTCAATAATCGAAATATTACCTCCCGAAGTCGTTGTCAACCCGCTTCGGTAGATCTTATCAATAATCATGGTAATCTGGTCGCGGGGGTGCATCCATCCGGTATTAAGCTTCCTCATTTTGTTTCAATTTTTTACTTGAATATTTGATACAAATTTAGAACTACCGATACGAACCATCATCCTGTAATGACCTGTTTTTAGCTTCTTTCTTTGCTTTTGCTCGTATTTCAGCCTTTTGCCAAGAAAATCTTCTTATGCCATATTCTGCCAGGTCTTACCCTACTATTTTTCAAACCCTTAGAGACTATCATCATAATAATTCTTATTGTGAAGTGCCATTTTAGAGCTTGAATATTCGGGCCAATTTTAATAAACTAGCCAACAATGCATTACATTGAAACCGGTAAGAATTAACATCTAAAATTTGCATATACCAAAGGTTACAGCTACATTTGAAACATACAAAACGAGTTCTTTAAATAGATTAAGATACTGTCCGCATTAATTCAAAAATTGGTAAACTCAACAGAAAAAATTAAACCGAGGACGCTCTTTATGGTTGCTAAAACAGGCCTTGTAGTCCCGAGTATTCGGGGTGAGTCTTCTGACCGATGGAAGTTTGATCAACCGGGCACTCAAATCCTGTTATACAGGGGTTTTACACATGATGAATTGATGCGGATTTTTTGTGTCCCTATCTGAACCGTTTCACCACCAAAAGCAACACCAGCAAAACACTTAAAAACAAAGCCACACGGGCGATATAGTCTCCGTGTTTGACATAGAACGTCAATTCGCTGTTTGCATTGATGCTTCCCGATATGGCCGCTTCCTGCCACCAGGGCGTTGGCTGGCTGACATCGCCACGCTGATTGATAAAGCACGAAATACCAGTGTTGGCCGAACGCGCAATACTCCGACGTGTTTCAATGGCCCGTAAACGCGCAAACGACATGTGTTGCTTGTAGCCCGGCGTGTTTTTCCACCAGCCGTCGTTGGTGATAATAAAAATGAGTTCGGCACCCTTTTTTACATAGTCGGTAACGTATTCGCCAAACACCGACTCGTAACAAATAACGGGCGCTACCATTGTTCCATCAGCCGAAACAAAATTGCTGGCCGCTTCCTGCCGCCCCAGGCTTCCGGTGGTTCCGCCAATGTTGATCACAATGTCGCGAATAAAACCCAGGTATTTCATAAAAGGCATTTTCTCTACCCCCACTACCAGCTTCGATTTGTGGTAGATCTGCTCTTCACCGTTTCGATCCAGGAAGATGGCCGTATTGAAGCGGTCGTAACTGGTTCCGTCCTGCAAAGTTCGTGCAGTGAGCGTAGCCTCGGCCTTGTTGTGGTAGACTTTATAGGAAGACACCCCGAATAATAGCTCGGCATGATCGTAATTATTCATAAAGCCCTTCATGCTGCGCACAAAGCCATTGCTGTTCAATTCGGCTTCGTTCCAGTAGCCAGGATTTTCAAAAACCGTTTCGGGGCCCACAATAAAATCAGTATTGTTATCCGTCACACTGGCGGCCAGTTTCAGAAAATTGTCTCTCTTCTTTGTTTCGGCCCGCATATCGTATTCTTCGGAATAAGGATCCACATTGGGCTGTACAATCGCCACCTGTTTGGGCTTGCTTTCCTCTTTGTAACCGGCATACATGCTCCACGAAATAATAAGCGGCACAAACAGCGCCACCGTCGTGCTTACCAGCGAAATCACGCGCTCGCGGTTGGCAATTCTCTCCTGCAGCTGAACCAGCAGTTTGAAGATGAGAATATTCATGGCCAGTACCCACAAAGTACCACCAAAGGTTCCGGTAAACTCGTACCACTGAATCATTTTCACATTGTTGGCAAAGCCATTGCCCAGTTGCAGCCAGGGCCATTCAATGTCCCAGTGAAAGTGAAAATACTCAAACGAAATCCAGAACACCGCCAGGCAGATATACCCCAGGTTCGAGCGGAATTTTCGCCGTGCCATGTGCGCCAGCCAAAGCACCAGCGACATCAGAAAAGAATTGGTAAGGATGGCCATGGCCGCGCCAACAAGCGTCGCATGCATGATCCACCAGGTAGTGAGAATATTCCAGGTAAAGACAGCCAGGAAAGCATGCCCCCAGAAAGACACACTGCGGTATTCCTCTTTTCGGTCGACAAAATACTTATCGATGACCAGCAGCGGAAGAAAGGCGATAAACAAGATCCAACCGGGAAATCCCAACCAGGCCAGACTTAACAAAACTCCGGAAAAAAGTGATAAAAGTAACCGTTGAGTGCGCTTCATTGGTTGATTTATGATTCAAGGTTTTTAGAAATGAGTTGCTTCTTATGCTTTTGGTTGCGGTCGAACACAAAATCAATTTTACCAACCATTAAACCACCCCACCATGCCTGGTTCACAATCACCGGTTCTCCGGCTTTGTTTTTCTCCACCATCGGTTCTTCCAGGTAAGTATGTGTATGCCCGCCAATGATAAGGTCGGTGGCCGATGTTTCGGCAGCCAGCACCAGGTCGCTCACTTTGTTGCTTTTGTATTTCAGCCCAAGGTGCGACAAACAGATCACCAGGTCACATTCCTTTTCATTCTTTAAAAACGACTCCATTTCGCGCGCCACCCGAACCGGATCGTTAAAAACGGTATTCCCGTAATTACGCTTGCTCACCAGTCCTTCGAGCTCAATGCCCACGGCATAAACGCCTATTTTAATGCCTTTGCGTGTAAATATTCTGTAGCGGTCAAATTTCCCGGCTAAAAGCGTATCCGAAAAATCGTAGTTCGAACTAATGATCGGGAATTTTGCG
>JBKDZK010000648.1:0-6713 GCA_047971205.1 Draconibacterium sp. | reverse complement strand
TCCAGATCACTAATTGGACTTTTATTCTTTAATAACAACAATCAGTTAAAGAAAAAGCTCCTATTTATTATCCCATTGGGCCTATTCCTATTTCTCTCTTTTTCCAGCCAGATCACTACCTATTTTTATAAATCATCTTTAGGTGTTAGAGTCCAAAAAATGGACAGCTCAACAGACACAAGATTGGACATCTGGCGCGATAGCTGGAAATTGTTTAGTAACCATGCGATTGAGGGTATTGGGCCAGGAAATTATAGAGAATTTTCAATGAGGGTTGATCCAAGCTTACGAGCTAAAAGAGCGGCAGGAGGATACGTTCCAGGAGGGCCAGAAAGTGGCTATCTAAAAATTTTATACGATACAGGGATAGTAGGTATCACTGGATTCACTCTCTTTTTCTTAGGGACCATTATAAAAATCATAAATCGTATCATACAATCTTCCTCGGACTCATATGTCGGAGCATCTGTGTCTGCAGGCTTCGCTCTTATAGTTTTCGCTCTTAACTTCGTGACACTTTTCACTCCTTCAGACAGCAGAATTTGTATAATTTTCATTATCATGTATGCAATTTTAAACAATACAAAAAAACGAATCAAACAGTTTGTATAAATTAACTCCACTTACGCTTATTGCATTCTAAAGAGATTTTTTTTAAAGCAGTTTTTTTGCTCAGACGATTTAATTAACATCTCAGTATCAAAATGAATCAAAACAAGAACCAAATCAATGCTGAAGACTCAGCCCAAAAAATAAAAACTGGTTTTTTGGCGAGTGCTGGCAATATAGTCTCACGAATTTTCTCTTTCCTGTCGGGACTTATAGTTGCACGCGCGATTGGACCAAACAATTATGGACTTTTTGTATTGTGCCGTAACTTATGCCAGACTGGTTGTATTTTCAGTAAATCAGGTTTCGACCTGAGTTTAATCAGAAAAATTCGCGAAAACAAAGATAACGCTTTATTGCAATCAAGTTATATTACCAGTGCATTGTATATTACAGGAGCTATATCCTTCTCTCTAGTATTATTAACGTGGCTTTGGGGAAGCAGATACTTAGCAACCAACGCGTATCATTACGATCAATTTATTCCTGTTTTAAATGTAATGATACTTTTAGTGCCGATTTTTGCTGTATTCCAAATTTTCATAGGCCTTAACAGAGCCTATTTCAGCGTTAAACAAAGCATAATTGCAGAAAATCTCCTTCAGCCTTCTTCCAGACTACTGTTGATTATAATACTCTTCTTCTTCTGCTCAGATTTATGGGCTGTAATACTGGGAACCCTGCTCTCATATTTATTAGTCTCATGCTATCTAATCGAGGAAACAAGAAAACAAATTACAATCCATTATTTTCCCCCGAAACAATTGCCAAAAATTAACATCAGCAGTTTTTGGCGCTATTCATTCATGATTGCAATAACTAATTCTGTAGGTCTACTGCTCACCAAGATGGACAGTTTCATGATTGGCTACTTTAATGGGCCCGAAGATATAGGAAAATACGCAATTGTTCAACTTACCGTCCCAGTTATTGTCATCTTTAACAGTTCGTTTAACAAATTGCTTGGCCCCACAATTGCTGAATTTGCTGCTGAAAACAACCACCAGGGGATGGCTGCATCAATTAAGCAACACGGTCGCTGGATGGCAATAGGATCTTTTCCTCTATTTCTCATCTTTGCAGCATTTGGTAAAGACTTATTACTGGTTTTTGGTAAAGACTTCTCACTTCCAACTGCAACAATTACCATTTTAGCTGGAGGACAACTAGTTACAGCGCTTTTCTCTTCTTCAGGATTCTTACTTTCTTTGACCAATAAGTATAAATTTGAATTTCCAATATTGCTAACAGCACTATTACAAAATATTATTTTAAACTATCTATTAATACCAAAATTCGGCATCATAGGAGCTGCCGGGGCGACCCTTGCATCACTGTTCACTGCTAACATTATCAGACTCACCATTATATCTAAAATATATAATTTTTTTATTTTTGACAGATGGTTTTTCCCACCAATCCTAGTCGCATCTTTATCTATTACGTTGATCATATATATTAGATTTTTGCTGCAAGATTCAACAATCGCCGGCGCCTATATTTTTTCAGCAATTTACTTAATAACATACCTTTTGTTATTGAATTTCATTGGGTTAAATCAAGAAGACAAAGAAATATCAAAAAGGATCACAACATATTTCAGAAAAAAATTCACTACGAGATTTACAAAGGCTTAAAACTCCCTCCATTAACTGAATCAGAACACATCCGCATGAAAGTTGTTTACTACACTAGACCCTGTTACCTTGATCTTGCCCTGGAATATACAGCGGAATTAGCCAAACAGGTCGAGCTACACCTTATTATTGAAATTGCTCCTGAAAGTAGACAGAGTTCAATCTTTGACCTCGGCGATATGAAGCTACCAACAGGACTAATAGACGGAATAGAATTATTCAGAACAAACTTCCCAATTCTTTTTTCCTCATACTTGACTAACTGCAAAAATATTACGCTAGTTATACACAATTGCCCCAAAAGTTTTCACCCTGCCACTTGGAGAGTTAACTTAAAGGCAATGAGCTTTTGTCGAAAACTTATTCCAGATATCATTCATTTTGACGGCATTGTTCCTAGAACGTTGGCTGGAATTTGGAGCCTGAGAAAAATTCCCCTTGTCTGCTCCATTCACGATCCTGTGCGCCATAAAGGTGAGGAGAACTGGAAAAAGGAATTAGCTCGAAAAATTTCATTTCCGCTTATAGATCGATTCCTTCTCCACAGCGAAGCGATGAAAGAACAGTTTCTTGCTACATACTCTGGAATTAGACCTACAAGAGTCGTTAACAGTGCCTTAGCGGCCTACAATATCTACAGTCAATGGGTGAAAGCCCCTATAGAGGATGATGGGCGTACGGTCTTGTTTTTTGGTAGACTCTCCACATACAAAGGTATTGAAGTTCTGTTACAAGCGGCTCCCATAATTGCTGAACACATTAATGGGGTGCGCATTATTATCGCAGGTAAACCTGTATATGACTACAATTTACCGACCCCTCCTTTGTTGGCTCACAAAGGAAAATTCGAGATAATCACCAACTATATTGATAACGGCTTACTCGCAACATTGTTTCAACGAGCAACAGTAGTAGCATGCCCTTATATTGATGCGTCACAAAGTGGTGTAGTATTAACGGCCTATGGCTTTAATAAACCTGTAATCGTAACAGATATCGGCGGGCTCCCGGAATATATCTGGCGTAAAAAAACGGGCTTCATTGTTCCTCCAGATGACCACCAAGAGCTGGCACACGCTATCTGTAACATCCTTGACAATCAAGAGCTCCAACAAGAAGTTAAATCAAATATAGAGCAAATGAAAAGCAATGAGTGGAACTGGCAGACAGTTGCTGCCAATAATGTAAAAATTTACTCCGAGATTGTAGAGGCGAAGTGAGGACAAGATGACCGCAGGGAACAGAGAGAATATTCTATTTAAGCAGGTTTTACGCCACCATCTCCAACCGGCTCAAAATTGCAGGAGAAAGCAACCATGAAGCCAGTCAAAATACTGTTTCTAATGAACTCCTTTGCAGGTGGTGGCGCTGAACGCCAAACAATCCACCTTATCAACCAATTAGACAAAAAAAAATTTTCTGTTGGCTTGATCTGCCTCAATAATGTCGAAACTCTAAAATCCACTGTAGACGACAACCAATTGTTTCATCTTGAAAGCCTTGAACGAAAAGGGAAATTAGATTTTCGTACTCTAAAAAAAATTCATCAAATAATTCTTACTCATAAAGTGCAGATCATTGCATGCGTTGAAGAATACCCTTTCTTATATGCCTCGCTGAACAGGATAATTTTCAGAGATTTTTCTGCAAAAATCATAGCTATTATTCATCACAACATACACCTCCCCAGCCCCTGGGTTCAGGCTCAAAAGCAGCTATACAGGGTGCTGATAAACCGCGCAGAAAAAGCTGTTTTCGTCTGTCACAACCAAGCCCAATACTTTTACGACATTGGCATTAACAAATCGCTTTCAACGGTTATTTATAATGGTATAGATCCCTCATTTTTTTCACCAGACCAAATCAACCCATTAGAAAAGAAACAGTTGCGAGAATCATTTCACTTCTCCGAAGAAGATTTTGTCGTTGGAATCTGCGCAAGAATGAACCCTGTTAAGCGCCATATCGATTTTCTCAAAGGCATAGCACTCGCTAAGGAGTCAGGGGGCTCCATCAAAGGGGTGCTCATGGGCGAGGGGCCAGAGAGAGAAAATATCGAAGCAGCGATTCGTCAACTTGACCTATTAGACGATGTTGTGCTGGCAGGCTTTCAACAAGATGTTCGACCATATATAGGTACTTGCGACTGTATGGCCATCACTTCAAACTCCGAGGCGTTTTCTATGGCAGCTTTAGAGACCATGGCTTTAGAGAAGCCTCTTATTATGGCGATTAGCGGTGGTGCGGACGAACAGGTAAAAGATGGTGAAACTGGCTTCCTCTACACAATAGGTGAAGTTGATGATCTAGTTCGCCACTTGTGTTGGCTTGCGGATAATAAGGAAAAAGCTTTAGACATGGGTATTAAAGCCAGAGAAGCTTTGTTAAAGAACTTCACCTTACAGACAATGACAAAGAGCTATGAAGCACTATTTCTAGAGTCAGCTAGCTGATTAACTTTTATAAACTTTATTTTTTACAGAACTCTTGGTGAAGAGGCTTCATATATGATTTCACATAAACATAAATGCATTTTCATACACATTCCAAAATGTGCTGGCACAAGTATTGAGAAAACACTTGGTCACTTTGACGAGTATTCAGGATACGACAAACAGGACCATAGAAGCATAAAAATGTTGGAGCCTGCTAATTTAACGTGGCTTACATCTAAAGAAAGAACCCAAGAAGTTATCAAGCGGGTTTGGAGAAGGATCAAACCATTATCAAACCCCAAAAATCGTTATACTGTTTCGAAAGAGGAGTATGCCAATTATTTTAAATTTACCATAGTTCGCAATCCTTGGGCTCGGGCATACTCCTGGTATAAAAATGCAATAAAAGATGATGTTCATTTAAAAAAAATGGGAATAACCAGCGACATAGAATTCTGTGATTTTGTTGAAAGTTTCAGCAATATAGAATGTCTAAGGCCCCAAACTTTTTGGATAAAAAACTTTAACGGAGAGATCCCTCTTGACTTCATCGGCCGATTTGAGAATCTGGCTCACGATTTTAAAAAAGCCTGCGCTCTTATGAACATCAAGAATATCGAATTACCCCATGAGCTAAAGGGAGATGTTAAGAGTTATCAAAATGAGTATGACACTAAAACGAGAGACTTAGTCAAAGAATTATATAGAGAAGAAATTGAACTTTTTGGATACACATTCAATGAGTAATTAGCTTAACTAAAGATAATAATTATAAATAATCAGCAGCGCAAAGTCTGGATTAAAGACATCAACCAGTAAGATGAAAATTCTGCTCGCAAATAAATTTTTCCACTTAAACGGTGGATCTGAAACCGTTTTCTTTCAAGAACGTGAGTTTCTCAATAGGAAGGGGTATCGAATTATAGACTTCTCCATGCTAGATGACAGAAATTTACCCTCTCATTATTCTCATTTTTTTATCAATAAAATAGACTATCAACAGAACCTCAGCCTGAAAGACAAGATTCACCAAGCAGTTTCTTTCATTCACTCCGACGAAGCAGTGAGAAAGCTAGAGCAGTTAATAGCTCTAGAAAAACCAGATATAGCTCATCTACACAACATCTACCACCAACTAACCCCATCGATCATACCTGTTTTAAAAAAGCATGGAGTGAAAATTGTTACAACTCTTCATGATTACAAACTGATTTGCCCTAGCTACATCGCATTGAAGAACAATAACATATGCGAAGCCTGCCAGGGACGATTTTTCTGGAAACCTTTTACATCAAATTGTCAAAACTCGTACCTGCAAGGCCTCCTGCTGTCTCTGGAGGCTTATTGGCATAAATGGACAGGAAGTTATAACGGAGTCGACCTTTTTCTTGCTCCCAGCAAATTTCTCGCCAGCTTGATCTCCAAACGCATTTCACCAGATAAAATCCAGGTACTACACAACGGAATCGATGCGGATAAATACCAGGCCACTTTTTCAGACCATGGATATGCTCTGTATTTCGGTCGAATCTCGAAAGAAAAAGGCATAGCGACATTACTTCAGGCTCATCAGCAACTTTCTGAAAAATTTCCTTTAAAAGTTGTTGGAACAGGCCCTTTGGAGCAAGAGCTGAAAAAAAGTTATCCTTTTGCTGAATATCTTGGATATCAGAGTGGAGAAGCTCTTCATACTACCATACAGAACGCTTCTTTTGTGGTAGTACCATCTGAGTGGTATGAAAACTGTTCTATGTTCGTCCTTGAGTCCATGGCGTATGGCAAACCAGTCATTGGCAGCAGAATAGGTGGAATTCCAGAGCAGGTTGAGGATGGTAAAACTGGCCTTCTCTTTGAAATGGGAAGTATTCAGAACCTAAAAAACAAAATGGCCACTCTCATTGAAAACCGTGCGCTTCGCTTAACAATGGGAAAGGCAGCACAAAACAAGTTACAGAACGAGTACTCCAATGCCCAACACAATAAGAAATTATTAAAACTATATTCGACGGTACTCTCATCTGTTCAGTAATGT
>JBKDZK010000647.1:0-2429 GCA_047971205.1 Draconibacterium sp. | reverse complement strand
TTGATGCTAACCCGGAATTACCGGGCACCTTACGTAGTGCCTGAAAATGTATAAGAAATATCGTTGAATTCTGTAACCTAAGTAAATCAATAACAATGAAGATTCGAACGATAAGTTTATGTGCGAGCCTGTTTCTGGGCATTTCAGTAATATGTGGTTGCCAGGAAAAAAAGCAAATGGTAGAGGTTAAGGTTGATCCGACAGATAAAAAGGTGGAAGTTACCGTGGATGGTAAATTATTCACTTCCTATATCTATCCGAATACGATTATGAAACCCACTTTGTGGCCGCTTATGTCTCCCGCAGGGAACATGCTTACCCGCAGTTTTCCGCTGGCAGAGAAAGAAGGCGACCGCGCTGATCATCCGCACCATGTGGGAGTGTGGTTAAATTACGGTGATGTTAACGGGCTTGACTTTTGGAATAACTCCGAGGCCATTCCGGAAGAAAAACGCGGTGGCTATGGTACTATTTTTCACGAGTCGGTCGATAAAGCTGAAAGCGGTGAAGGTAAAGGTGTCCTGGAAACTTCTGCGGAATGGAAATCGCCGGATAACCAGGTTCTGCTGGATGAATCAACCCATTTTGATTTTATCGCGCTTTCTCCCGATGTCCGGATCATTGACCGAACCACCACTTTGACAGCTGTGGCTGATGAGGTGCATTTCAACGACAACAAAGAGGGAATGTATGCGATACGTGTTGCGCGCGAACTGGAACTGCCTTCGGATAAACCGACAGACCTGGCTGATTCGCATGGCGTTGTAACACGTGTTGAAAGCATGGATAACAGCAAGATTACAGGTAATTACCGGAGTGCCGACGGTGTGGAAGGCGAAGATGTGTGGGCAACCCGAAGTCGCTGGATGAAACTTTCCGGAGTTATCAACGGAGAAAATGTGTCGCTGGTAATCATCGATAATCCTTCGAATGTGGGTTATCCTACCTATTGGCATGCACGCGGTTACGGGCTGTTCTCGGCCAATCCGCTCGGCCAAAAAATATTTTCCGACGGGAAGCAGGAATTAAACTACTCCCTTAAGAAAGGCGAATCAACGGTGTTTAAGTATCGTTTGGTGGTGACTTCTAAAAATATGAGTGACGACGAAATCAATCGTCTGGCAGATGAATTTGCCAAAGAATAATTGAATTTCAGCAATTAAGAGGAAATGAACCGGGTGCGTCAAAACAGAATGAAGGCTTTGTGGATAAAAATGATCGTTGTCGGGATGACGCTGGGAACAGCGTGGGCAGTTCGCGGCCAGTTCGGACATGAGCAGGGAGCTGCCTGGGCCGGAGCTATTGGCGCACTCGGTTTGGTTTTGGTGGCTAAGCGGGCCGATTGGTGGAAACGAATCAGCCTGGTGGCACTGGCGGCCGCCATTGGATGGGGCGCCGGTGGAATTATCAGTTACGGCCGAGTGGTAGGCTATGGTCGTAGCGACGATTTGTTCAATGCTTTTTACGGCCTGCTGATGCTTTTTGTAATCGGCGGCTTGTTTGGCATACTTGGTGGCGGACTTACCGGCCTTTCATTGGAATCATCGAAAGAAAAGAAAGTTAACTGGGCCGCGTTATTGGTCGAAATGGTGGCTGGAGGCCTGCTTCTCTATGGTTTTTTGATCATGCAGCTGGGAATCGCCATGACACCTCCGCGTTCCGAGGCCTGGGCTTTTATCCTGGGAGCTGGCCTGGCGATGGTTTGGCACATGGCCCGAAAAGGATTTAATTCATCGCTTCGTGTGGCTGTTTATACCATGCTGGGAGCGGGTTTTGGATTTGCATCCGGAAATTTCCTGCAAATTCTGGGAAACGTTCTGAACATTCCTTTTAACATGTGGAATGTGATGGAGTACAACATTGGCTTTTGGGGAGGGATGGGACTCACTTACGGAGTGCTTTCTTCTGCCTGGCCCGATGTTTCAGATGAACGACCAAAGAAATGGGAAACAACGAGTGCTTTGCTGTTGATCCTGGTTTTTGTTCCGGCGGTTATTTTCAAGGAGTCGCTCACGGTGTCGAAACTCGCAAAGAATTTTGATTCCTACTCGGTAAGTAAAAGTATTGCGGTACTTAGCACCTTGCTTGCTTTGGCAGGTATGCTGGTGGTGGCCTTCATTAATTTCTTAAACCACAGAAGCCATAATTCTATCGCCGGAAAAAGGGAGGCATTCGTACTTTTTGTAAGTTATTTTGCTCTTTACATTTTCATAAGTTTTGTTGCTACGGGTCTGTTTGCCGGAAAGGTACTTTCAAACCATGTTTTGTACCTGGTAAATATTGTGCTGATATTCGTTTTAATACGTTTTAGCAGTAACCGGGTGGAAAGCGATCATTCAGAAATAAAAACCATGAACATATTGCGGGTTTGGCCATATTGCCTGCTAACACTCATCCTGATTATTTTTTTACTTTCCTTCATCTCCGTC
>JBKDZK010000646.1:0-3905 GCA_047971205.1 Draconibacterium sp. | reverse complement strand
CATTTTGTAATAAACTCGGGCTCTGTCCAAACTTTCCATGCCTTTTCGAGAGGTGCATTCACCAATACTTCTACCGTAACTTTTTCGTTGGGTTCCATACTTCATCGGTTTAAAATGTTAGAATACCTTTAGTATCCAAGTTTTAAAACAATTCAGGTGCATTTTGGTTTTAAAGCGGCAAGGATCAGTAAGTCATCTCTTTCCTGCAGAGGGAAATCAACCACTCAATGTTTTCTGCTTTCGATCTCCTCGCGAAGAATATCGTTGATCGAAACTTTTGCCCCCTGTAAAAGATAAACACTGGTTCCGCGCTCCCTTGCATAGGGATTTTGAATTTTTCCAATCAAACTGATTTTCTCAAAAAACGCACGTTCACGGGTTCGTTCCGGATCGTCGTCGTCGCTAGTCTGCACCAGGATGACATTTTCAATTTTAACCTCATCCAGGGGATACCAGAAAATATAATCGGCGTTCATCGAAAGTGCTTCGGTGTATTTTTGCGCAGCGTAGTAATTGATAGCTCCGGCCTGCCCGTAATTATCGCAATGAATGATGGTATGTGCCTTGTCGTCCACCAAAGTAAAAGCCGAATCCACCAAATGTGCCAGTTCTCTCCAGCCCTGCATGTCGGCATAGTCTTGCGGAAGGTCGTGCAGTTGGCCATCTTCCCAGCGATTGGCTCCGTATTTATTAAACAATTCCTGCTTTTCAAGTATTTGCCCGGGCGAATAAACGGGCAACATTATGGGTGCAACAGGCATAAAAACCAGCACCGGAACCAAAATTACAGGAATACGAAGATACCGTAGCCACCCGCCTGAAAGCAGTTTCTCGAGATAAACCGCACCAAAGACAATAAAAGCCGGGTACAGTCCAATGCTGTAATAATTTTTGGCTCTCAAATAGGTAAAAATGACCATGGTAAATACAAAAGCGTAGAAAAACACCCGGTAATTTTTGTGTGGTTGATATGTATAAAACGAAACAAAAGCCAGCAGGATTACCAACAAAGATCCCGGGAAAAAGATGAGCTGGTCTATCAGAAAGTCAGCCCGGTTAACATTTACCAGTTGGGTACTTGCCAGTGTTTGCATATGAGTTACCAGAGGCAAAGCATTACTGATTTGCCAGATTATATTGGGTAGCACCAGCAGCCCCGCCAGCAAAGCGGCCAGCCAGAAGTGTTTGTTTTTTAAAACCGTGCGCTGCCGCGTAAGCAAAATCGCCGGAACAAGACCAAGCACCAAAAAAACAATGTTGTACTTGTTTAACAGACCAAGTGCTAAAACCACAGCCGTATAGTACAGCCAGCGGTTCTCCTGGGTTTTAATATATTTCAGGAACGTGAAAAAGAGCAGTGTCCAGCACAAAAAGTCAAGTGAGTTGGGCTGGTACAGAATATTAATGCGTACAAACACCGAGAACAAAACGCTTGTTGCCGCCAGTATCTGTGCAAACAGTCCGCCATTGAGCTCTTCCACTATTTTCCACACCACCCAAATTACCAGGGCGCCAAACAATGCCGGGAAAAATTTCACCCAGAAAACACTGTTTCCGAGCAGCAAAATAAATGATGAAAGCAGCCCTGTAAGCGGCGGAACCGAAGTGTAACCCCAGGCCAGGTGTTTGCCCAAATCGATGTGCAGGAGTTCGTCGCGGTGTAATTCGTAAACCGGGTTAATGGCAAAATACTGTAGCACAAATTTAAGCACGATAAACGCCAGCAGGATGTATTTACTTTTCTTCATAATTGTTGATTGGGTAAATTTTGCAAGGACACGAAAGGTACTTCTTTTTGCAACTCCCAACAACGTTTTAAGACAAGTACCCGCATTGCTTCTGTGAACTGTGCTTTTATGCTGACAAACTCTGTCAATCCCCTTTCCAACAACACGTCAGAAGACCTGCGCAACATTAAACCAAAAACTGCTAACTGCGACTGATCACTGACCACTAAATAACTTCCTGGCAGCAGCCAGCTCATCGGGTTTTCCCACATCCATCCAAAGTTCGGAAGTATCTAAAAATCCTGTTACTTTTTGTGTTTTGGCGAGTTCGAGGTAAACTCCGATAATCGAAAAGCGATCCTGGGACGGCATGTAATTCAGTATTTCGGGCTGAACCATGTGAATGCCACTAAAGGCCAGTTCTCTTGCCTGGTCAAAAATTTCGGGCCGCGAGATTTTGGTTTCACCGCTTCGTTTGTTGATCCAGCCGGCCAGTTGCATATCGACATCAAACTTAAAATAGCGCTGCGACTTCCGCTCGCTGACCACCAACGTAGCCAGATTCTCCGCTTCAAGATGTACCGATTTCAGCTGTTGCAGGTCGAAGCTGCTGATAATATCGACATTGTAAATCAGGATGGGGGCTTTTCCCGAAAACAAAGGACCCGCTTTTTTTAGTCCGCCTCCGGTTTCCAGTAACTGCCCCGATTCATCTGAAATCAAAACAGGTACCTCCCATTTATGGCTTTCAACAAAATCGATTACCTGTTGGGCAAAATGATGGACGTTTACAACAATTCCAGATACTCCGGCAGCTAAAAGTTTTTCAATGGCTCTTTGCAGCAAGGGTTTCCCACCCACATCCACCAATGCTTTGGGTGTGTCGGCTGTTTCACCCAAAAGCCGGGTGCCAAGTCCTGCCGCAAAGATCATTGCTTCCATAGTCGCGGATTTTAGCGCAAGCGGTTGAGGCTTCTGATCAGCGCTTCGTCTTTGCCAATGGCACGAATGGCCAGCCAGTCGAGAATAACAGCCACTACCGGGAAGGCCACCGGAATTTTAAAAGCCACCTGGGCACCGTCGAAACCTGCACAGGCAAAATAAAAGAACATGCCAAAGAGCCCCAACAGCAGGATAATGGTGAAAACCAGCAACCTGATCTGGCTAACTCTTTTCTTGTACATAAACAGGATTACTACATGCAGTAAAGTAATAAGACCGATAAAAATCAGGATAGGCAAGCCGTTGAATACACTTTCCTGCCCATTCATAATTCCTTTGGCGTAGAATTCCAGCAATTCGCCGTTCACCGAAAGGTCGGCCAGTTTTAAACCAAAAAGTGTCACAATCAGCACTTCTGCAATCAGGATATATACCGTTTGAATTCGTTGGATCATCGTTGTTATTTTTCAGCAAAAATAGCCAATCAAAAGGTTTCTCAAAATCAAAATGAAGCGGATTAGCAAAAAACCGAATAAACACTAACTTTAGCAATAAAAAGTATGCGCAGGGCTAAACAATAAAATTTATGCTTTGTTTCTGTGAATATTAATCAAAAGTTAAGATAAAATCAACAATGGACAAGTTTTCATCTGTGGGAAATCAAGAGTTAGAGGCAGTTGAGGACCTTTATAAATCGTATCTTGAAGACCCTGAGTCGATTGACAAGAGCTGGCAACATTTTTTCGCGGGATTTGAACTGGCCCGCAAAAATTATCCGAAAAAACCGGGCACCGTTCGGTTGGAGAACATCGACAAAGAATTTGCAATATTAAACCTCATACATGGCTATCGTCAGCGTGGGCATTTGTTCACAAAAACAAACCCTGTAAGAGCCCGTCGCAGGTACCTGCCAACACTGGCGATCGAAAACTTCGGGCTGGGAGAAAAAGACCTGGAAACGGTATCTCAGGCCGGTAACGAAATTGGAATGGGACCGGCAAAACTGAAAGACATCGTTGCGCACCTCGAAGACACTTACTGCCGTTCTGTGGGAGTGGAGTACATGTACATACGGCACCCCGAAGTATTGCGATGGCTTCGTGAACGCATGGAAGGCTCCCGGAATTCGGAAGAATACACCCACGAAAAAAGGCTGCACTTCTTTTATCACCTCAAACTGGCAGTTGGATTCGAGAATTTCATCCACAAAAAGTTTGTGGGGCAAAAACGCTTCTC
>JBKDZK010000645.1:0-10385 GCA_047971205.1 Draconibacterium sp. | reverse complement strand
ATGCAGCAAAGTTCTGGAGAAAGGGAATCAAAAGAGTTTACAAGCAGCGAAATGCTTCGAAATCCTTCCTTCTACCTTATTTTTCTAACCTTTGTTTTTAGCGCCGGAGCCGGATTGATGTCCATCGGATTAATGAAACTGTATCCCATGCAGGCGCTGATGGAATCGGGAATTAGTGAACAAGCCGCAAGCGCCATTTCTGGCACTGCCATGGCAGTATTCTTTTGCCTGGCTAACGGTTTGGGCAGAATTATCTGGGGAATGATAAGCGATAAAATTGGCAGAAAACGATCCATCGCACTGATGACTGCCATTCAGGGAGTAACAGTAATCCTGTTCTCTTTTATGGCCGGGAATGTGGCATTGTTATACATCGGCGCCACACTGATCGGATTCAATTTTGGCGGAAACTTTGCCCTTTTCCCAACCATAACGGCCGATATTTTTGGTGCGCGTAACGTGGGGCAAAACTACCCCTTTGTATTTCTTGCTTATGGAGTTGGAGGAATACTCGGTCCCATCCTTGGAGGGAAAATGGGTGATCTGAACAATTTTGCCATGGCTTTTACCGTATCAGGAATTGCGGTTTTAATCGGAACACTGATGATCATTTTTGTCAAAAAGCCGGTTTCATAGCCAACAGCCTTTCCCAATAAAAAGCATCCTGATTCGGGATGCTTTTTATTTTCCCTGTTTTTGTGCTATAAAACAGCTGAATTTCAGGTTGTTATTAAACATATTCTGTTTGTCGGATTCAACCCACCAACACCTCTAACGTACTGAACAAAAAATCATTACAACAACAACAGAAGATCAACCTTTAAAAAAAGATCATTTTTAAAGATGATTTTTTTTGATGAAATTTATAGCAATGAACAACCAACTGTATTCAATACAAAAGCAGGTGAAAGACAAATCACGTCAACCAAAAACTTAAGACCATGGCCATCAAGAAACTCGACAGCATTTTTAAGCCCAAAAGAATTGCGTTAATTGGTGTTTCAAACAATCCCGACAGTGTTGGGGGAATTACCCTCCGCAACCTGGTAGGAGGAGGTTTTAACGGAGTTGTGTACCCGGTAAATCCCAAACGCGAAGCAGTTTTTGGAATCCCGTGCTACCCCGATGTTAAAAGTCTTCCGAAAACACCCGACCTGGCAGTAATTATGACGGCTGCTCAGTGGGTGCCCAACCTGGTCAGGGAATGTGGCGAAGCCAGTATCCATGGCCTGATTATTATGTCTGCCGGATTCAAAGAGTCGGGCGAAGAAGGGAAAAAACTGGAGGCGCAGGTAAAAGCCGAAAAATCCAAATTTCCCGATATGCGCATCATTGGCCCCAACTGTCTGGGGATCCTGGTTCCGGGTTTGAATATGAACGTGAGCTTTGCTGCCGGTATGCCGAAAAAAGGACATGTGGCTTTTATTTCGCAATCGGGGGCGTTGTGTACCTCGGTGCTCGATTGGGCATATGAATCCAACATCGGCTTTTCGAATTTTGTTTCCATCGGTAACTCCATGGATGTCAGTTTTGGCGACCTCATCGATTATTTCGGACAAGATCCCAATACCAAATCGATTGTTCTTTATGTGGAATCGATTGCCGATGCACGCACATTTATGTCGGCCGCCAGGGCATTCTCGCGCGAGAAACCGATCATCGTATACAAATCGGGGCGTTTCCCTGAATCAGCGGCTGCAGCTGCCTCGCATACTGGTGCCATGGCATCGGAAGATTCTATTTACGATGCAGTGTTCCGCCGTGCTGGCCTTGCGCGTGTTTTTGACTTTGGTAATATTTTCGATTTTACCGACCTGGTGGGAAGAAAACGAATTCCCAAAGGAAACAGGCTGGCCATTGTTACCAATGCCGGCGGCCCGGGAGTTATGGCTACCGACTCACTAATCGCAATGGGAGGAAAACTCGTCAAACTTTCGGATGAAACCATGCAGCGGCTAAACGATTATTTGCCTCCTTTCTGGTCGCACGGAAACCCGGTGGATGTTTTGGGAGATGCCACGCCCGAGCGTTTTGCACGAGCTACGGAAATTGTTTTGGAAGATGGCAAAGTGGACGCGGTGCTGGTTCTTCTCACTCCGCAGGCAATGACAGATCCCACAGCAACTGCGCGCGCCATTGCTGAAATGTCGGTAAAAACAACCAAATCCATTATGGCCGGCTGGCTGGGAGGAACTGCCATGCGCGATGGGATTCAGATTTTTAACCATTCCGGAATTGCCAGTTATGCAACTCCGGAACAAGCGATCAGGGCATTCATGACACTTTCGGAATATTCGGAAAACCAGCAAATGTTGTATGAAACACCCAGGGAAGTTCCCGTTTCATTCCAATACGACCGGCATGAACTCCGAAAAAAATACCTGAGTGAAGTCTTCCCCAAAGCTAAAATTCTGAACGAGGACGATTCAAAAATGCTGATCAACGATTACGGCATTGATACCACCCACCCCACCCCGGCTGCCACCGAAGACGAAGCGGTGCAGATAGCCGAACAAAAAGGCTACCCGGTGGTACTGAAAATTTATTCACCCGATATAACGCATAAATCAGATGTTGGCGGAGTAGCGCTGAATATCAAAGATGCAGAAATGGTGCGGGCCACTTTTCGCAACATGGTAAAAACGGCCACCCAAAAACGCCCGGATGCAAGAATTGAAGGGGTAACCGTACAACGAATGGTGGATTCGAAAGATGGAATTGAATTGATCCTCGGCACGAAGAAAGACCCCATTTTTGGCACGGTAATGTTGGTTGGAATGGGAGGAACCACCGCCGAACTGTTCAAAGACAAACGGCTGGAATTTCCACCGCTTAACGAACACCTGGCCCGCCTGATGCTTCGTTCCCTAAAAATTTATCCACTGCTGAAGGGATGGCGCGGCGACAGCCCCAAAAACATCGACAAGCTGATTGAAGTGCTGATCCGGATGTCGTACCTGGCGGCCGATTATCCCGAGATCGAGGAACTGGACATCAACCCGCTGATTGTGACACCCAACGATGCGATTGCACTGGATGCCCGGATTGTGGTGGATGAAGAGATTCTCAAAACTCCGGTGAAAGAATATTCTCACCTTGTACTGCGGCCTTATCCTGAAAGTTTGATGTGCGCTTGCAATTTGAAAGACGAAACTCCGGTGCTGCTGCGTCCCATCCGTCCCGAAGACGAACCCATGTGGCTTCAGCTGCTCGGAAGCTGTTCCAAAGAATCGATTTATCACCGGTTCAGGTACGATTTTTATTTTGATTCGCATGAAGTGGCATCCCAGTTTTGCTTTATCGATTACGACCGTGAAATTGCCATTGTTGCCGAACACGAAAAAGAGGATGGCACCAAAGAAATTATTGGAGTTGGCCGGCTGATTGCCGATCCCGATGTGGAAATTATGGAATATGCCATTCTGATCACCGACGCCTGGCAAAAGAAAGAACTGGGCTACACGCTCACCAAATATTGCCTGAATGTTGCCAAAGGACGCGGCATAAAAAAACTGGTTGCCGAAACCACCCGCGACAACAAACCGATGATATCCGTTTTCCGCAAACTGAACTTTAAGATCCGCTTTAACGAAGACACCACCGTATCGGTCAGTAAAAATCTGGAAGAGGAGGAACAAAATGTGTAGAAAACGGTTTGTTTAGTACACAGGTAACAAAAATATGGATATTGAAAAAGTGAAACAGGCGGCCGAGCTCATTCGGAAAGCCAGGTATGCCGTGGCATTTACAGGTGCAGGCATTTCGGTACCGAGTGGAATTCCGCCTTTTCGCGGAGAAAACGGTTTGTGGAATACCACGGACCCGATTTTTCTGGAAATCGAATTTTTCCAGAAAAAGCCCTTGCAATCCTGGCTAAAGATCAAAGAAATATTTTACGACAAACTGGGCGATGCCCTTCCGAACGATGCCCACAAGATACTGGTGCAGATGCAGCAACGTTCGTACCTCGAATCGATCATTACGCAAAACATCGATCACCTGCATCAAAAAGCCGGAAGCAAACATGTGTACGAAATACACGGCACCTATACCCAACTGATTTGCACCGCGTGCAGCACCGAATACGACATGAGTTTTGCCGATCTGAACTACTTGCCTCCTACATGTTTTGTTTGCAAAGGCATTCTTAAGCCCGACATTGTTTTTTTTAACGAACCGATCCCGGCTTTTGCCAAAAGACGGTCGTTTGAAGAAGCCGCCAAAGCAGATGTTTTTCTGATCATCGGGACCAACGCCGAAGTACTTCCTGCTGCTGATATTCCGGTAAAAGCAAAAGAACACGGCGCTACCATTATTGAAATCAACATTGAAGAAACACACTTCACCCGCGAAATAACCGATATCTTTTTACAGGGCGATGCGGCCGAAATAATGACCGAACTGGGCAAACTGCTTTATCTTTAAAGCCATCGTTTCCGGCATGCTTCCACAAAAAGCAAAATAATCCAAATGGGCGGGATCAAACTCTTGAGCATACTTGTCAACAAAAAGCAAGCTACAAACGAAAAATAAGGACACCTTAAAACCAATTATTCGCGATCTTCCAATCAGTCAAAGGCCTTAAAAGTTTATATTTGCGCCAAACTTTTACAATTGAAAATGAACAACCAAAATCTCTTTCTGCTACTGCTGGTCTTCTTTTTTGTTTCGTGTTCTTCCGGTAAAAAAGCCTTGCAAAAGGGCAACTATTATCAGGCCATTTCACAAGCTGTTGATCGATTAAAGTCGGATCCGGACAACGGAAAAGCAACCACAGTTGTAAAAGAAGGATACCCAATGGCCATTGAATGGTCGCAGGAAGAGCTGGATCTGGCGCTTTCGTCGAACACCGCTTTTAAATGGGAACGGGCCATTAACATTATGCACCAGGTAAATCATTTGTCGGAACAGCTAAGAAGCACTCCGGCCACACGTAAGTTGATTGCCGATCCGAAAACGTACACTTCGGAACTGAATATGGCTTACGAAAAAGCAGCACAGGAGAGGTACCAGGCCGGAATTCATTTCCTGGAACAAAATACGCGCGAAGCAGCACGAACCGCATTCAACCATTTTCTTAAGGCTGACCAGCTAATTCCGGGCTACCAAAATGTTTTGCAGGAAATGGAAACAGCCAAAGACATGGCTACCTACAAAGTTGTGGTGGAAGCCGCCACGGTTCAGAGCAGAACCTATAAACTGAGTTCTGAATTCTTTTACAACCAGGTATTTGAATATTTGAATAACAAATATACCGAAAGAAGCTTTGTCAACTTCTATTCTCCACAGCAAGCTGAAAAGTATCAGATTAAACATCCGGATTTTATCGTACAAATGGAGTTTTTCGATTTTTCGGTTGGGAATTTAGTGCGTGGTGAGAAAGAAGAGGAACTGGTTAACAAAGTAAAAGTAGAAACAAAAGATACCACCCGGGTAATTTACAAAACCTACAAGACGAAACTAAAAACCTTCTCCGACAAAGTGATTTCGGGAGGAAGGTTGAATTATCGCATTATCGATTTTAACACTGGGAACTTACTGCGCGACCAGCTTATCCCGGGTTCGTTTACCTGGGAAAACCGCTACGCTATTTACGTGGGCGACAAACAAGCTTTAACCGACCAACAATTCGCGCTAACAAAGAATAAGGCAATGCCGCTTCCGCCTCATCAGGATGTGTTTATTGAATTGACCCGGCCCATTTACGACCGGCTGAGCAATGAACTTGATCAGTTTTTCAGAAGATACAGGTAACAAAAAGCTATAAAACTTCGAGGATAAAACTCACAAGAAAGGGTACGATTATCGTTAAAACCACACCACTAAAAATAGCAATTACCCCCCACTCTTTTCCTGAATATTTAACGATAATCGGCATGGTGGTATCCATCGAAGTTGCGCCCCCCGATGCGATTCCAGCCAGTTTCCCAAAATACACCACCAAGATCGGCGTGGCCAGCAAGGTAAAAATCTCGCGCAAAATATTTGATAAAAGGGCAATCACCCCCAGCGTTTCACCATGAATTTGTGTGATAAAAATGCTTGACAAACTGTAGTAGCCAAAACCGGCGCCAACAGCCATCGATTCTTTTATGCTCAAACCAGAAAGGAAAAGCCCGGTTAACGCAGCGCCCCCCAGCGTGCCAACCACAACACCCACAGGCACCAGCAAAATTTTAACATTCATCTGTTTTATTATCTTCCACGAACCTCTATCGGCACCAATACTGATCCCCACCAAAAACATGAGTGCGTAGAGGGCATACATGCTGTAATCGTTTTGAACAATAAACCCGGGCAAAAAATTGAAAACACCCGCCAGAACACCTATCGAAAAAAACGCCAGAATTATAAGACTATTTTTCATCCTGCTCCTCCTTTGTATCGGTTGAAAACAGGGTTTTGTACAATATCCACAATACTATTACGCTTCCGGCTACCGCCCCAAACGTTATGGAAACCGCTTTGATTCCTATTTTATCCAGGTTGTCAATAATGGTTTTGTTTACCCCTACCGAAATCCCCAGCAAAAACAAAAGCAGAAAAATGGCATAAGAAATTAACTTTTCAACCACTTTCAGCAAATCGGGAATACGACCCAAAAACCGTCCCAAAAGAATACCAATAGTCATTAACACCAATACTGTAACCATAAAACTTTATTACGAATGAAAAACGATCCGAATATAGATATTATCCTGTTTAACATTGGACAATAGTGAAAAAAGCTAGCACTATTGAGCGTGGATCCGTCGAGTGACCATGGCCGTTAACTTATGAGATTTTAGAAGAATCAGGTTTAAAATTTGGCACCCAAATACACTACCTCTATTGGGATAGACTTAGTTTTCGCCTCATTATACTTGTTTTTCAAGGCAAAGATTAAACCAGCAGGCAAGGGAAACAAAATTCATACAACGTAAAGGAACTATTGATATTTCTGCATTTGTGAAGTTGTCAGTGTTTATTGAACTGGACCAATCCCAACTTAGCCTTCTTGATTTCAGATTAAACTTGCAAACCCATTTTAACTGCGAGGTGTCCCGGATGGCCGTCTATAAACATTTTGGCACAGGTGCTGTCAATTTTATAAAAGCACTGCTGGTCAGAATGCTTAACTTTCGACTTCAGGTTAAAATAAATTCATCCTCTTTCAAGGCTTTCAGTCGTTTCTGTAGTAAAAATTCAGAGAAGGTTACCACCCCCAATGAGCTCGCGAATGCTTATTCCGGCAATAATCGATTTCATAAATATTCCTAAGATCAAAAACCAAGCGGAAATTCACATTTGGCACAGATAAAAGCAAAATTTGGGCAGATTCGTTTCAAAATGACACCATGCTAACAAAAATCATTTTAAATCATACTTAATTTCATTTTTCGTTAGTAGATGCGCTTTACTTTATTTGTTAGTTTTACCCTTTCAACAAAATCTAAATTACAGTTTATGATTCTTGGCTTATTAAAAGAGTATGGAACTGAAACACGTGTTGCGTTGTTGCCTGAAACCGTAAAAAGCTTTACTGATATGAAAGTAGAAGTTTTGGTAGAAAAAGGTGCAGGGGAACATGCGTGTGCCACCGACGCCGATTACGAAGCAGTGGGTGCCAAAGCAGTTTCGAGAGCAGATGTTTTTGGCAAAGCAGATGTTTTGCTGCAAATTCAGCCACCGGCTGAAGGCGATGTCGACAAGATCAAGGACACGCAGGTATGGATCAGTGCTTTTAACCCGCTGTGGGAAACCGAGTTGGTAAAAACATTCCTGAACAAAGGAATAAGCACGTTCAGCCTCGACATGATCCCGCGTACCACCCGTGCACAGGCGATGGACATTCTGTCGTCGATGGCAACCGTTTCGGGCTACCAGGCAGTGCTGGAAGCCGCGGCCAACCTTCCCACCTTCTTCCCTATGTTTATGACAGCCGCCGGTACCATTCGCCCGGCCAATGTACTGATACTGGGTGCCGGAGTTGCAGGATTGCAGGCCATTGCCACCTCGCGAAAACTGGGCGCACAGGTCCAGGTGTTCGACGTTCGCTCGGCAGTGAAAGAAGAAGTAATGAGTTTGGGTGGTAAGTTTGTGGAAGTGGAAGGCGCTACCGAAGACAAAGCTGCCGGAGGTTATGCAGTAGAGCAAACCGAAGAATTCAAGAAAAAACAGCAACAGGCCATCAACGACCACGCTGCAAAAGCCAATGTGGTGATCTGTACCGCGCAGATACCAGGCAGAAAAGCCCCTTTGCTGATTCCCAAAGAAGCCGTTGACAATATGAAGGCAGGATCGGTGATCATCGACCTGGCAGCCTCCACCGGCGGAAACTGCGAACTCACCAAAGACAACGAAACAGTGGTTTACAACGGAGTTAGCATTATCGGGCAGTCGAACTATCCGGCTAAAAAACCGATTGATGCCAGCCGCATGTTTGGAAAGAACGTGTTGAACTTCATGAAACTGATCATTGCGGAAGAAGGCGCCCTTAACCTGAATTTTGAAGACGATATTGTAAAGGGCACCTGTATTACGCATGCAAAAGAGCTTTACAACGAACGCGTTAAATCAGTCATCGAAACCAAATAAAAGAACCAGATATGGAAAACGTATTAACTTTTTTAACCGCGAATAAAGATGCGATATTCATTATTGTTTTATCGGTATTTCTGGGTTTCGAGGTTATTTCAAATGTACCGTCGGTATTGCACACGCCCCTGATGTCGGGAGCCAATGCCATCAGCGGGGTTATTATTATCGGGGGCATTATCCTGGTTGGACATGCTTCCACCACCTTTGAATGGGTGCTGGGTTCGCTGGCGCTTTTTATGGCTACACTGAATGTGGCCGGAGGTTTTGTAGTTACCGACCGAATGCTCGAAATGTTTAAAAAGAAGAAAAAATAACGATGAATGCTATGATTATACTAAATACATTAATGCCCGGACAGGTAGTACTGGAATACAGTTATCTTCTTTCTGCCATTATGTTTGTAATCGGGCTGAAGCTTCAGAGCCACCCCGAAACCGCCCGTAAAGGAAACTTCTGGGCCGCTTCGGGTATGATTCTTCCGATGATTACCACCTTGATATTAAACCGCAACGGCGCCGGCGAAGGAATCGGAATGGGAAACGTAATTGCCATTCTGCTGATTATTGCTGCCGGAACAGTGGTGGGTTCCATTATGGCGCGCAAGGTGAAAATGACCGCCATGCCGCAAATGGTATCTTTCTTTAACGCCACCGGAGGTGCTGCCTCTGCTGCTGTGGCACTGATCGAATACACCAAAAACCCCGACCAGGCAGTACTGGTTGGCCTCCTGGGGCTGGTAGTGGGTAGTATCGCTTTCAGTGGTAGTATGATTGCCTACGGAAAACTCGACGGTAAAGTAGGCGACATTTTTGCCAAATTCATGACCTATGTGAACCTGCTGTTCATGGCAGTGATTGTTGCTGTGATTGTGCTGGTATTGTTCGGAGGCTTTGAGGCACAAACCCGTACTTACCTGGTTTTCGGATTGCTGGTTATTAGTTTGGTTTACGGTGTAAGCTTTGTAATGCCAATTGGCGGAGCCGATATGCCGGTGGTTATTTCGCTGCTGAACTCGCTGACGGGTATCGCAGCTGCCATGGCCGGTTTTATTTACCAGAACGAAGCCATGATCCTGGGCGGTATTTTGGTAGGCGCTGCCGGAACCATCCTGACACTTCAGATGTGTAAGGCAATGAACCGTTCGCTGATCAACGTGATCATCGGATCGTTCGGAGGCGGTGGAGCCAGCCATGCCGATGTACAGGGCAGTATCAAGGAAATTACTTTAAGCGACGCAGCTGTTTTGCTGAGCTACTCGCAAAAAGTAGTGATTATTCCGGGATACGGCTTGGCCGTTGCCCAGGCGCAGCACATTGCACACGAACTTGACAGCCTGTTGGGAAGCAAGGGAGTTGAAGTAAAATACGCCATTCACCCGGTAGCAGGCCGTATGCCCGGCCACATGAACGTATTGCTGGCCGAAGCCGATGTACCCTACGAACAGCTGGTGGAAATGGACGACATTAACCCCGATATGCCTAACGTGGACGTGGCCATTGTAGTGGGTGCCAACGACGTGGTGAACCCCGCAGCTTACGACGATCCGGGCAGCCCGATTTACGGTATGCCAATTATCGATGCGCACCTGGCGAAGAACATCATTATCATGAAACGTGGTATGGGTAAAGGGTATGCCGGTATCGAGAACTTCCTGTTCTTTAACGACAAAACCCGCATGCTGTTTGGCGATGCCAAAGGAACCATGACCAAACTGGTAAGCGAAATCAAGAGTATGTAATTGAGCTACAAGCTTCGAGCTTCAAACTTTGAGCGATAAGAAAATGCCATTTCTGTCAGCCGACGGA
>JBKDZK010000644.1:0-2355 GCA_047971205.1 Draconibacterium sp. | reverse complement strand
TTTTATTATTTATGCACTAATCATTTTTGGGATTTTTTAGAACCAAAGTTTGGCATATTTATCAGCAAAACAAAAGAACTAACCCACTATGCACCGGAAGGACATAGGTTTAAGATTGAATGAAATTCAAAAGAAGGTAATAAAGACATAAAGTATTGGGTAATGAGTATTGAGATTAGAGAAAGCTTCATCTTGCTTACTTCTCAATACTAATATCTCTGTACTGCTACTACAATACTCATTTAAAATTTATAGAAACGAAAAGTAGCTGCAATGAAATTGCAGGGTTTTAACCACTAACCAGAAAATAAAATCAGCCTGTTACGTCTGCTTATACCAAAACCACCGCATGTGCTTTATTCATTTTCGTATCTCAACTCCATCGTCTTTCATGGCTTTCAGTTTCTCCTGAATTTTCCGATTTTCGGATGTTAGTTTTGCCGACGGCCCCCAAATAATCAGGGTAACATCTTCAAACCATTTGTTCGTTTTTGCGGCATGTGTATACATTAACGCAACCCTGTCTGCCACATACGGATCGTCGCTTGTCCATACTACAACCAATTTGTCTTCCTGCAAGTTCTTTTGTTCCTGATTCATTCATATCCCAGCTCAATTATTTCACGCTCTGCCTCCTGTATTTCCGACAAATGAGCATTGCAATACGGACACCATCCTCCCCGGTAGAAAAGCAAAATGCTTGGTTTCTCTGCCAGAATTTCACTCAGCTGATGCGTAGTGTTGGCTGCCGATTTTAGTTCCGCTTCAGGAACTTGTTCTCCGATCAGCAGAGGCGAACCCTGCTCCGGAAGTGCCGGTATTTGTGCAATGGCATAATTGCCAATTAATAGGAATAAAAATAATAAGGTTATTATTTACGGCACAAATATGTGCTGGATTTATGACCTCAGGAATGAAGGTTTTTCCCTTGAGCTTATCAATTCTTCCCTTTTTGTATGAAAACCGCCCATACTCCCTGATTGAAACCAGGATTTTCATAACGAAGGCCGCACAATAGAATGCTTATTCCTGTTGATGGACGCCCGAAGAACATATCAACTCTTTATGGGCCTAACACCTTAAGCCGGGCCCGAACAAATAAAAAAAGGCCGGAAGTGATTCCGGCCTTTTTTAGCTCCCCTGGCAGTTAAAAATTACTACCTGGTTTGCAATTGCTTGTAGCAATTATCTCTTTAAAGAAACAATTCTTAGCAATGTAGCTTAGTTAACAGCGGGTGTAATAACGAATTTGCGAAACTCGATAGGACCATGATCACCCTGCACCATAATGGGGCCCGGTTCTCCTTCTTTGCTGTCAAGCGAACCTCCTGTTATCCCAGGAATCGGACGGTTCGAAACTGTTTCGATACCATTATGAACAACTGTTACATGGCGGCCAACAAGCGTTACTTCGTAAGTCTGCCATTCGCCCGGTTTTTTAGCTGCATTAACCGAAGGAGCTATAAATCCGTAAATACCGCCGATACTTACCGCGTCAGCTCTTCCTTTTGAATCTTCGATCTGGAGTTCGTAACGGCCGCGAAGATAAATTCCACTGTTACTTCCTTCCGGGTAGCGGAATTCGATGCTTAGTTTGAAATCGTTAAATTTTTGATTGGTAACCAGGTTGCCACCCTTTTCTTTATTCACCATCACACCGTCAACCATCTGAAATTTATTGTTCGCCGGAATGATCCATCTGTCCATGTTATCGGTAAGCAAATTGATCGGATTTCCCCACACCGGTGGTTCTTTTCTTTCCAACGACGGAGCCCGAACACCAGTCCATTCCAGCTTATTGCCTTTAAGCATTTGATACCCCGTAAGTTTATCGTCTTTTAAAGAAAACTCAAAATATAAGTCTTCAATATCCATCCATTGCGGAGGGATTGTGAAATGATACTTATCCTTATCAGCATCGTAATGAATTTCTGAAATTGGCCTTGCACTTCCTTCATATCCAACATAATATCCAACAAGAGTTGAGAACCCAGATAATTTAATCTCCAGCCATCCGGGGAAACCATCTGATGCCATTAAACCGTGCCTAAAAATCCCGAGGTTCTCTAATTGCGCCTCGTCCATGGTTATGGTAAGATCCCATTTGCCGATCACTTTCGAGTCACTTTCAACGCGTTGTGCCTGCGCAGGAACGAAACCAACTAAGGCTAATACAAATAATAACAGGAATGCTTTTAACTTCTTCATGATAATATTTTGTTCAATTAATAAATGCGATTTTTTTCGCTTAGGCACAAATCTACTTAAAAACTGTTTCAGAATAAAGAAAATTCTTGAAGTTGACTATCCCCGTGGCAGAGCCAAGGAGTATTACGCCAACTTCATTTCAGCTAA
>JBKDZK010000643.1:0-1690 GCA_047971205.1 Draconibacterium sp. | reverse complement strand
AACCGGCAGTTTCCGCTGACAGAATTATTTGGCAAAGAGTTTAACATTGTAAAGCTCCGGCCGCAATCGTACGATGTGGACAAAGTGGATGTTGCCGGACAAAACATGGTGTTGATCCGTATCCTGCGAATGGCTTCGGAAAACATCCGATACAATTACGGTGCAGGGCCTTTTAACCTGCATTGCGATCTCTCGGTGCTGCAATCAAGAGAAGATTCGGTTCTGAAAGATGTGAATGCCAAGGTACTTATTTATGATAAAAACGGTTACTCTACACCGTCTCCCGAAAATGCATTTCTTTCGCGTAAATACAAAGTAACCAAACCAGCCGGGAAAGAAGACTACACCTTCTCTACCGCGCAACTGGGAATCGACGAGTTGCTCAACCTTGATTGGGTCCGGTCTGCATCCGGAATTTTAAATCCTGCCCTTCTGAACGACTACACACTGAAACTGGAAAGTCAACCCAACATTGATGGAAAAGAGTACTGGGAAATTGGCTTTGTTCAGAATAAGCCAACGCTTGAAGGATCGGGAGATTTTTATGCTACTTCGTTAGATGGAAGCATATTCATTAATAAAGAAGACTATTCGGTAAAAAGTATTGCGGTCAATGTCCAGTCAGCCAAAAACAATACGCAGGGAAGAGGATTGGGAATCAGTAAATCCAATGCTGACTTTTACAGTAATGTAAACTATGTTTCTATCGTAGAATATGAGAATCTACTGTTGAAGAAGATTACATTGGAAAAACAGTATACTTATAAAAACAAGGAAGTAGGCGAGCGTTCAACACTTTCGGTTAACCGCGCTCACGCGAATAATATAACGGTGCTGAACAGCCGCAATTATTTTGCAGGAGAATAGTTATTTCAAAACAGTAAGGCTTTTTATCTGATCCACATAGTTCCGTCCGGAAACCAGCAGCGACTGATTTAAATCGTTCATCCGTATTTTGCACCGGGAGTTGGTGTGTTTTACGACTTCCTTCACGAGTATACGGTTTACCAGTAAAGCTCGCTGAATGCGGACAAAATTGCCAGTAAGTTTATCTTCCAGGTCTTTAAGGGAATAGTCAGAAACATAGCGTTTTCCGTTTATGGAATGAATGGTCACATATTTTTCCTCGGCCTGGAAATACGAGATATCCTCAATATTCAGAATCAGCATTCTGTCGCCCAACTTGACCGGAATCGTGGTTATTTCGTTTTGGAATGATTGTGTAGTTACTTCGTCAATCAAATCCAGTAACTGCTGCCGGTCGGTACGTTGGCGCAAAAACACCAGTTTTTCGATCGATTGCTCCATCCGCTCTGCTTTTACCGGCTTCACCAGGTAATCTACACTGTGCGTTTCAAAGGCTTTCAATGCAAACTCATCGTGGGCCGTACAAAAGATAACCAGCGGCGAATGTTCAATTTGTTGCAACACCTCAAAACCATTTAAGCCGGGCATTTGAATATCCAGAAAAATCAGATCCGGCTTAAGGGAATCAATCATCGCTTTGCATTCGACTCCGTTTTTTGCTTCGCCAATAACTTCAATCGTTTCAGAAAAAGGCACAAGCAGTTTTTTCAACCTTTCTCTGGCCAGTTGTTCGTCATCGGCAATAATGGTGCGGTATTTAGTCGTTGTATTAATTTTATGCAGAGTGTTTAGGTAAAACAATTTCAATGTACTTTTTCGGGTC
>JBKDZK010000642.1:0-8041 GCA_047971205.1 Draconibacterium sp. | reverse complement strand
AGCTTTTTACAGGTGCAGGTGTTGCATTGATTACCCCGTTTACAAAGGAAAGCCATGTGGATTACAAATCGCTTGAAAAAGTGGTTGAGAATCAGGTGAAGGGAGGAATAGATTACCTTGTTGCGTTGGGTACCACTGCCGAAACCACCACGCTAACACAGGAAGAGAAATCGAATGTGGTGGAACTGGTAAAGGAAAAGTCGGCCGGTTTGCCGGTTGTTGTCGGAATGGGCGGAAACGACACCCGCGCCATCACCAACCAGATTGATAATTTTAATTTTGACGGAATCTCGGGGATCCTGGTGGTTACTCCGTTTTACAATAAACCCACACAGGAAGGCATGTTCCGTCACTATGTGGAAGTGGCCAAGGCCAGTCCGGTTCCGGTAATTTTGTACAATGTTCCGTCGCGAACAGGTATCAACCTGGAAGCTGAAACCGTTGGACGAATTGTGGAAGCTACAAACAATGTGGTAGCAATAAAAGAAGCTTCGGGCGAACATTCTCAAATGACCAAAATTCTGAAATATACACCGGAGGATTTCACGCTGATTTCGGGCGACGATCTTTTGGCGATTACCATTTCGTCCATTGGCGGAAAAGGTGTGATCTCGGTTATTGCCAATGCTTTGCCTGAAAAAGTAAGCAAGCTGATGCACTTTGCCATGGAAAACAATTATGCCGAAGCCCGGAAAATTCATTTTGAGTTGATCGAAATGTTCCAGCTGATGTTTAAAGAAGGCAACCCGGGTGGAGTGAAAGCTTTGATGAGTCTTCAGGGAACCATCGAAAATGTATTGCGTTTGCCACTGTACCGTGTAACCGACACGTTGATCGGGGAAATTAAAGCACGCTACGCCACGCTTTCCTAGCAACAAACAAAAACAGGCTGTTCTCCGGTTTTGAAAAGTACGAGAGCTGCTTTGCACTTTTTAACGTATGCCGTTTTATGGCTGTCGTAAAAAAAAGTAACTTCGTGATCGTTATTGATTTGGATGAAAAATCTTCTCATAGTCATATTACTTTTCCTAAGCCTTGGTGCTTTTGCGCAGGAAGGCCTGCAGCTTTTAATGCCTGAACGGGATTCAACCGAATTGGAACTGCAACGTAAAATGGAATATTTCAGGCTGACCACCGGATTACCCACTAGCGATCTGTTGTTAAACGACCTGAAACTTCCCGGGTTAAACCTCCAGCAGGAATTTATGAACCGCTATGCTGTAAATCCATCCATTACTGCATTTCCAAGCATTCAGCTGATTCCGGAAACATCGTTTAACTTTGCTTCGCCCTTTTGGGTAAATGGGCAGATTTTAGGAGGTTCGGTTACACAACTAAGCGACAGATTTACCATCGGAGGATTTAGCTACGGTGCCAATTCCGTATTTTCAGCACCGCTTCCCAATGCCAACAAAAGCTATTTCGATTCGTACGGTTCCACCATGTTTATGCAGTACAAAGTGTCGAAAAACTTTAAGATAGAAACCAGTGTAAGTGTCGGCCGGCAACAGGGACCTCCTCCGCCTCCGGGGTTTTAGAAGGATTGAAAGTTTAGAGTTCAGTGTTCAAAGTTCAGAGAAGAAGAACCCGACGTTCTAACCCCTGAAGCTCCAACTTGAGGCTATTTAGAAATCTTACAATTTAGCAATTGCTTATGACTCGAAGCTTATTCCTACATTCAAGCATTTTAGCTGGAGGGTTGATTTTTGAATATTGATTATAACACCTTGAAGAAAGTGATCAGTGATCAGCCAAAGTTTACAGGGATTGATGAGATTGAATTAGATCGAAAAGGATTGAATGACTGGTAACCAATGACAATTGACTAATGACCAGTGACAAATGGCTCGAAACTAATTTTAGAATTTATGCCTACTGAACTTTACCAATTGCCTATTCAGAGATTAGAGGATTAAAGAAATAGAAGACTATACACAAATGATTAAATGGCTTAGTTAATTTCTGAACGTTGAACACTGACCCCTGAACTCCAACTTTTCATTATCTTTAAACCTGAATTTTAAACTCGAAACTCTTTCATGCTCACTGTTTACAAAGCTTCCGCGGGATCAGGCAAAACCTTTCAGCTGGTAGTTGAATACCTGAAACTGATATTGGGCAATCCCTACAACTACAAACATATTCTGGCGGTTACGTTTACCAACAAAGCCACCAACGAAATGAAAAGCCGGATCCTGGAACAGCTCCACAAGCTGGCCGATAATCAACCATCGGACTATATTGCTCCCCTTCAGAAAGAAGGCGATTATTCCGAGCAATTTATCCGCCAACGGGCCCGGCAGGTACTCAAAAATATTCTGCACGATTACAACCGTTTTACCATCAATACGATCGATTCCTTCACCCAGAAAGTGATAAAATCGTTTAACCGTGAGCTGGGAATTTCACCCAATTTCTCGCTGGAACTGGATACAGATATTATTCTGGAGGAAGCTACTGAAAGAATGCTTGCCCGTTTGGGAGAGGACCGCGATTTGCTGAAATGGCTACAGGAATACAGCCGCGAAAAGATTGAAGGGAACTACAGTCAGCGGATTGATAAAGACATCAAAGACCTCGGAAAAGAACTTTTCAAGGAACGTTTCCAGGTTTTCTTTCCAGAAGACGGAGAATCGGTTTACAACCGCCAAACACTGAATGAATTTGGAAAAGAACTGCAACAACTCAAAGGTGGTTTTGAAGGTAGCTTGAAACAAAAAGCATCTGCACTTTTGCAAGCTATCGGAAATCACGGTTTCAGTGTCGATGATTTCTCGTATAAAAAATCGGGAGTTGCTGGTTATATTGCGGCAGTCGCTGGTGGAGCGATCAAAGAACCAACTGCCAGGGCCATTTCTGCTTCCGAAGATATGGAGAAATGGTACGCCAAAAGCCACAAACAAGCGGCCGAATTGGGCGCTTTGGTTCAGCAAAATCTTCAACCCGGGCTGGCAGAACTTGTACAGTATTTTGACCAGCATTTTACCCGTTACAATACCACCATCGCAGTATTAAAACAGCTTCGTACACTGGGCATTTTAACCGACCTGCGAAAGGAAATTGAAGCCCTGCTAAGGGAAAAGGAAATGCTGCAATTGTCGGATTCCAACCTTTTACTCAGTAAAATAATCGGGGAAAGCGATTCGCCTTTTGTTTACGAGAAAATCGGGAATTTCTATCATCATTTTATGCTCGATGAATTCCAGGACACTTCCGGCTTGCAATGGAGAAATTTTAAACCATTGGTAGTGAACTCGCTTTCAGAAGGGTATCCGAACCTGGTAGTGGGCGACGTAAAACAATCGATCTACCGTTGGCGAAACAGCGACTGGAACATTTTGGCAGAGGAGTTGGACCATGATTTTACGGAAGCTCAGAAAAAAGAAGAACACCTCGATTTCAACTGGCGAAGTGATAAAAACATCATCGATTTTAACAACGAAATCATCGCCCGCCTGATCGATGTTTTTGAATCGAGGCTTTTCTCGACCATCCCCGATAACGAACGCTACCTGAATAAATTCAGAAATATTTATGCTTCGTTTCAGCAAAAACCGGGGAAAAAGGAAGCAGATCCCAAAGGCTTTGCACAAGTGAACTTTTTGCCTGGCGACGATTTTTATGAAACGGCCACCAACACACTGGTTGAGCAGGTAAAAATGTTGCAGAACAAGGGAATAAAACCAGAGGAGATTGCCATCCTCGTCCGGAAAAACGGTGAAGGCACCCGCATTGTGGAAGCCTTTTTGGAAGCAGCTCAACAGGAAGAAAACAAGGATTACAACCTGACGGTACTTTCGAATGATTCGCTGTTCCTTTTTGCCTCCAAAGCGGTGCTGTTTATCATTCACACCATTGAGTGGCTGGTAGATCCGCTGAGCGAAATCAACAAAGCTACGCTGCTACACCTGTGGATGAGTTGGTTGAAACCTACGCAAAAAGGTTTCGAAAGCACCTTGTTCCCTGAACCAACCGAAAAATGGCAGCTTGTAAATGTTTACGATACGCTTTTTGAAAGTGAACTGGGCGAAAAGCTGGAACAGGTAAAACAAAAGGTACTGCTTTCGTCGCTCGATGAGACGGTTACCCGAATTGCCTCCCTGTTCGGCTTGCTAAAACTTCAAAACGAGCTTCCCTACATTCAAACTTTGATTGACAAAGCCGGCGAACTTAAAACCTCGCTCTCCAACGATTTGTCGAACCTGCTTTTTTGGTGGAACGAAAAAGGCTCAACGACGTCGGTAAGAGTAAATGAGGGAACAGGTTCCATTCGCTTGCTAACCATCCACAGTTCAAAGGGTTTGGAATTTAAAGCCGTGCTTCTCCCCTATTTTAAGTGGGAAACCAGCCGTAGCGGCGATATTATCTGGTGCCAGCCAACCAGTGAGCCGTTTAATCGATTTCCGTTGCTGCCCATCAAAAGCGGAAAGGAAATGGAAGCCTCAGAATTTGCCCCGGCTCATTTCGAAGAAAAAGTCAGTAGCTACATCGACTCGCTCAACCTGATTTATGTGGCGGTTACCCGGGCAAAATCGGCTCTGCTGATTAATTGTCCGGAGCCAAAGCTTAATCAGAAAGGGGAGTATTCGGGTTCTGATGTGGACTTGTTGCTGTTCCTGGCCGTTCAGCAAACGACATCCAATCCTCTGTTCAGCAAATGTTTTGATGAAGAAGCTGGCCTTTTTGAATTTGGATCCGTTTCACCAGGCCAAGGGAAAAAGGAGGAATCAAAAAGCATTACCCTCACTAACTATCGCTTCTCTGACCTGGGCGACAGGATCAGCCTGAGGCTATCGGGAGAAGACTTTTTAGTGGCGAGCGATAAACATCATTCCGAAAAAAACCTTGGAAAACTGGTACACGAAATACTTTCGGGCATCGATACCGTAAAAGATGTGGAAGTGGCTTGTTTGAAAGCGCTAAACGAAGGAAGAGTTGACAACGGTGAAATGGCAGAAATTCAAAAAACGATTGATGAAAACCTGCAGCTTCCGGAAGTAAAAAGCTGGTTCGATGGCAGCCTTCAAATTCTGAATGAGCGCGATCTGCTGACCGGGCAAAAGCTGCTTCGTCCTGACCGGATCATGTTTTCGGGCGATACCGCGACTGTGGTAGACTACAAGACCGGCGAAAAAATTCCTAGTAAATACAATAGGCAGATAGATCGTTATGCCAAAACCTTAAAAGAAAGCGGCTTTAAAAAAGTAAGCGGCTACCTGTGGTACCTGGCTACCAACGAAGTAGAGAAAGTTTGTGAGTATTGATTGTACTTATAAGAAGTAGAATATAAGAACAGAACACAGATGACACCGATTTTATCGGATCATCACGGATAAAACAGCGAAAATCAGTTTAATCTGAGTTATCTGCGTTCTATAAAGCTCAAATTGTAAGTCTTATTTTAATTCACCTTACGATTAGTTGCTTTCAATTACCTGCCCTTCCTCGCGGTAAAGATCCACTTTTCCGTCGAGCAGAACCGCAATGACCGTCACCTGCGGATCAAGTACTTTCTCCGGTACATCAATGTAAACGATTCCCGGAACGGCGCTCCAGTATTGCTTCATTTTCACATCCCAGTTAAGTTTGGTGCCATTGCCAACCACCCAAATCCGGTTGATTTTGTTTTTTATTCCTTTTAAAATCAGTGGCCCGTTGGGCTTGTGTGGAACATACAGGTACAGAATATCTCCTTTCTGATTTAAGGCTGTTGGCCCGTAAAAATGTTCGTACGGAATTCCGGCACGTGTTCCGTAAATGGCTTCCGAATGTTTGTTGGTCCATCGTCCCAGTTCTTTCAGAATATTTACCTGTTCTTCCGGGATGCTTCCATCGGCTTTCGGGCCAATATCCAGCAAAAGATTTCCGCCTTTGTTAATCACATCCACCAACATGCGAATTACCTGGTTGGCTGTTTTGTAGTTATGATCGTTGTGCTGATACCCCCAGCTGTCGTTCATGGTCATGCAAAGTTCCCAGTAACGGCTTCGTGGCCGGGTTACCGGAAGTCCCTGTTCAGGTGTTGCGTAATCACCGTATCCCTGAATCCGGCTGTTTAGTATGATACCTTTGTTCCACTCCCGCAGTTTTTCGCTTAGTTCACGGGCTTTCCATTTTTCGGCCGAAGCCTCCCAATCACCGTCGAACCAGTACAAATCGGGTTTAAAGTTTTTAGATAATTCTTCCAACTGGCAGAAATTAAAATCTACAAAACGGTTCCAACGCACCGAGTCATTTTCATAACGTTTTTCAACCCTTGTTTTATTGGGATAATCAGGATGCGACCAGTCGAGCAGTGAATAATACAGCCCCACTTTCACGTCATTTTTCTTTAGCTCTTTCACAAAAGGTGCGATCAGATCTTTTTGAGCCGGCGACTTTTTCACAACGCTCAGATCATTGCAATGCGTATCCCAGAGTGCAACGCCGTCGTGGTGTTTGGTAGTGATTACCGAATATTTCGCCCCGCTTTCTGCAATCAGTTTGGCCCAGGCAGCAGGGTCGTAATTTTTTGCGGTGAAGCCACCCAGTTGCTTCATATAATCATCGTGCGAAATATAGCCGTTAAAAAACGACCAGCTTTCGTCGATTCCGTTTACGCTGTAAATTCCCCAATGAATGAAAATACCGAGCTTAGCATCTTCAAACCATTGCATTCTTTTCTCTTTTGCGGCAGAATCCTCCTGGCCAAACCCGTTCAAAACGAGCAGGCAGGCAACCAAAACCCAAACTATTTTTTGCATAGACCTTCAAATAAATTATTATCTATGCAAACTTTGTAAAAAAAATTAAAATCTCAAATATTATTCGAACGAATAATGTTTTTTTATGGCAGAATGAATGTCCCAAACACACTCCAGCCCTTTTGGGAAGGTCACAAAATCTCCGGCTTTAATCGTCACCGACTCAAATTCTGAGGTAATCGTTGCCTCTCCTTCTACGATATAACAAAGTTCGTTCTGATTGTAATACCAATCGAACTTTTCCTCATCGCGCTCCCAAAAGGGCCAGCCAAATACGCCTTCTTGCTCTAATTCGTCCTGAGAATATTGTGTAACATCAATCTTCATACAATAAAATTTACTTTGTGATACCATTCAGAACAGTAAAGAACCTTCTGTTTAATTTAAAATTAAATATAATTTAATCGATATTAATTAGCAATAATGTTGCTCTCCGTTATATTGCCACAAATTTATGACAAGAATTAATTTATAGTATCACGAACAGAACATTTCTTTTTATCATTTTTGTTTTGATTTTTTCTGCCTGCCAGCAAGTCCCGGAGAAAGCCAAAACCCAGACATCGGAGAATGATTTTTCCTTTGTTTTTATGACCGACATCCACATTACCGAAAAGCGAAATGCAACGGAAGGACTGCTTCAGGCGATCGATACAATCAACAGTCTGGCTCCCGATTTTGTGCTAACCGGCGGAGATAACATTATGGATGCACTCGGGCAAACCTACGAACGCAGCAACAGCCTGTATACTTTGTTTACCCAAACCACACAAAAGTTGAATATGCCCATGTATTCGACCATGGGAAACCACGAAGTTTTTGGGCTGTATAAAAAAAGTGGCGTAGATCCTTCGCACGAAGAATACGGGAAAAAGATGTACGAAGACAGAATTACCCAACGCTATTATTCTTTTGATCATAAGAACTGGCATTTTGTGGTTCTCGATGGTGTTGGTTTTACTGAAGACCGCCGCTACTATGGACATGTGGACGAAGAACAACTGGAATGGTTAAAAAACGACCTGGCCAAAAACGGGAAAGAACGGCCCGTTGCGGTGAGTATTCATATTCCGTTACTGAGCATCGGACAGTAGATCATGAACGATCCGACAGCCCCACTTAGCCAGGGAGCTGTGGTTACAAACGCCCACGATGTCATAAAAATTCTGGAACAATACAACACAAAACTTGTATTGCAGGGGCACTTGCATTTTCTCGAAGACATTTATTACAACGGAATCCATTACATAACCGGAGGTGCAGTTTCGGCCCAATGGTGGCAGGGCCCCCACTTCGGA